>CAZRNK010000001.1:0-3923 GCA_964601435.1 uncultured Oscillospiraceae bacterium
TCTGCCTCTGCTGGAGAAAAGGCACATCTCTCATCCTATTTTGGTTTTCCCGTCACAGAAAAAAATGTGGTGGATACCCTGTGCCGGGCCGCCTACGCCAGTACGGCGGCGGTATGCATCCTCCCCATGCAGGATATTCTGGCCCTAGGAGAAGAGGCCCGGATGAATGTCCCGGGCACTCCAACCGGAAACTGGCGCTGGCGGATGCCGGCCAACGCTTTTACCCCGCAGCTTCAGACAAAATTTTCCCAGCTTGCCGCCCTGTACGGCCGGCTGTAAGGAAAGGAGCACTGCCCCATGGAAAAACGACCTGACAGTGCCGGGTACATAGAAAAATATGTGTGCCGGGACGACCTCTACTATTTTGGCACCGGCAAGGCACAGGAGGCCTACCGTCTCTTTGGCTGCCACCCGCTTCCCGAGGCGGGCCTGACCCGCTTTGTCGTCTGGGCTCCCCACGCGCAGCAGGTCAGCGTGGTGGGCGACTTCAACGGCTGGGACGAATCCGCCGACCCCATGACGCGCCTGGAGGGGGGCTACTGGGTCGCCTTTACCCCTTTGCTGGAAAATGGGACACTGTATAAATTCCGCATCCAGACCCCGGCCGGCACCTGGATTGACAAAGCGGACCCCTTCGCTTTTCACGCGGAGACCGGCCCAGGCACCTGCTCCAAGGTGTGGGACATCTCCGGCTATGTCTGGGGCGATGCGGAATTTCTGGCCCGCCGGCAGACCGCTAACCCCCAGCGGGAGGCCATCACCATTTACGAGGTACACATTGGCTCATGGCGCATCCCGGAAGGGGCTGTCTACCCCTGGTACCGCCAGGTGGCGGACGAGCTGGCCGCCTACTGCGTGGAGATGGGCTACACCCATGTAGAGCTGCTGCCGGTTACGGAATACCCCTTCGACGGCTCCTGGGGCTATCAGGTCTCGGGCTATTATGCCCCCACCTCCCGGTATGGGACGCCGCAGGATTTTATGTATTTTGTGGACACCCTGCACCGGGCGGGCATCGGGGTGCTGATGGACTATGTCCCGGCCCACTTTCCCCGGGACGCCCACGCCCTGGCGGCCTTTGACGGGGCGGCGCTCTTTGAGCCATCCGACCCCATACGCGCCGCTCACCCGGAGTGGGGCACGCTGATTTTTGACTATGAAAATCCCGGCGTCCAGAGCTTTCTTATCTCCGCCGCCGTGTTCTTTTTTGAGCAATACCACATTGACGGCATCCGGGTGGACGCGGTCAGCTCCATGCTGTATTTGGACTACGGACGCCCGGCTCATCAGAAAATCGTCAACCGGGAGGGCGGCAATATCAATCTGGACGCGGTGGCTTTCCTGCAGAAGCTCAACCGCACCATTTTGACCCGCTATCCCGGCGCTATGACCATCGCTGAGGAATCCACCGCCTATCCGCTGGTCACCTACCCGCCGGATGTCGGCGGGCTGGGCTTCACCTTCAAGTGGGACATGGGGTTCATGCACGACATGATTGACTATATGTCCATGGACCATCTGTTCCGCCGGGACAATCACAACCGGCTCACCTTCTCCATGATGTACGCTTTTTCCGAGCACTTCATCCTGGCCTTCTCCCATGACGAGGTGGTACACGGAAAGTGCTCCATGGTGAATAAGATGTTCGGGGACTACTGGCAGAAGTTCGCCGCCCTCCGGGCCCTGTATGGCTACCAATTTGCCCACCCCGGGAAAAAGCTCACCTTCATGGGCTCGGAGTTTGCCCAGTTTATCGAGTGGAATTATACCCAGAGCCTGGACTGGGAGCTGCTCACCTACCCCATGCACGACGGGTTCCGCAGCTATATGCAGGCGCTGAACGGGCTCTATACCCGTGAACGTCCGCTCTATGACATTGAGGACAGCTGGGACGGCTTTACCTGGCTCAATGTGGACGACGCACCCCGGAGCGCCGTGGCCTTTCTCCGCCGGGACACCCTGGGGAATATGGTCATCGTTGCCTGCAATTTTACCCCCAATCCGGTCCCCCAATTTCCCATTGGGCTGCCCGGGGAAGGCACGCTGCAACTCCTTCTCAACAGCGATGGCGCACAATACGGGGGCAGCGGCGCACCCTGTAAAAAGACTGCCAAAAGCCGGACGAGGCCCTTTGGTAGCTTCCCGCGGAGCGCCCAGCTGAGTCTGCCGCCTTTGTCCACCGTCTATTACCGATTCAAACCGCGAAAGGAGCCGGAACATGACGCTAAAAACCATGAAAGCAAACCTAAAAAAGGCGCAAAACGAAAAGGGGCGAAAGGATAAGCTCCGCATCCTTCTGGCCGCCGCGGAGTGCACGCCCCTGGCCAAGTCCGGTGGGCTGGCGGACGTGGTGGGGGCCCTGCCCAAATATCTGAATCAGCTGGGATTTGACGCCCGCATTATCATCCCCTGCCACCGGGTTATCAAGGAGAAGTATGCCGGACGCCTGGAGCATCTCCTCAGCTTTTCTGTGGACCTGGGCTGGCGGAGTCAGTATGTGGGTGTAGAGCGGCTGATGCTGGAGAGCGTCCCCGTTTATCTCATTGATAACGAATTTTATTTCGGCGGCCCCATCTACCGGGGCGGCCAGGCCGAGGGCGAGCAGTATGCCTTCTTCCAGCGGGCAGTCCTGGAGGCCCTGCCGTATATTGATTTCATCCCCGATGTGCTCCAGTGCAACGACTGGCACACAGCTATGCTCCCCTTCCTGATTAAAACCCAGTACGGCTTCCGACCCCAGGGCGGCATCCGCACGCTGATGACCATCCACAACATTGCCTATCAGGGGAAATTCAGCTTTGAATTTGTCCAGGACCTCCTGGGGGTGGACAGACAGTATTATACCCCGGACAAGATTGAGCTGTATGGCTGCGCCGACTTTCTCAAAGCCGGCTGTACCTACGCCGATGCCATCAGCACTGTCAGCCCCTCCTATGCCCAGGAAATCTGTGACCCCTATTACGGCGAGGGACTGGAGGGCATCCTGAATGCCCGCCGCCACCAGCTCCACGGGATTCTCAACGGCCTGGACACGGACTTTTTCAACCCCGCTACAGATAAGGCCCTCCCCTGCCCTTATACCGCGGATAATCCTGACTGGAAACAGCAGAACAAAAACGCCCTCCGCGCCGAGCTTGGGCTGGGCAGCGCTCCGGAGACGCCGCTGGTGGCCATGGTCACCCGCATGACGGCCCAAAAGGGCTTTGATTTGGTGGAACGGGTGCTGGACGACATGATGGCCAACGGCATCGACTTCGTCCTCCTGGGCACTGGGGACAAAGAATATGAGGACTTCATGCGCCAGGCGGAGAACCGCTACAAGGGCCGTCTGTGTGCCTATATCGCCTATCATGAGGACCTCTCCCACCGGATTTATGCCGCGGCGGATTTGTTCCTGATGCCCTCTAAGTTTGAGCCCTGCGGCATCTCCCAGATGATTGCCATGCGCTATGGGGCGCTGCCCGTCGTCCGGGAGACCGGCGGCCTGCGGGATACCGTCATCCCCTACAACCAGTACACCGGTGCGGGTACGGGCTTCACCTTCGCCAACTACAATGCCCACGAGATGGCAGGCGCCCTCTGGCGGGGCCTGGAGGCCTGGCGCAATTTGGATGTCCGCAAAACCCTCATCACAAACGCCATGGCCCAGGATTTCAGCTTCCTGCGCTCCGCCTATCTCTATGGCCAGCTCTTTATCAGCCTGCTCTGAGGAATGTTTATGGAAAAAGAGTTTGATAAGAAAATCTATTTTGGCGGTACCATCCGGGAGGAGTGGACCGCCGAAGCCCTGAAAATCCACTATGACGGCGCACTGGAAATCTGCGCCGCCCCCGCAGCCGGCGGCGGCTATCTGGCCAGGGCTGCCCGGGCAGAGGATACGGACGCAGCGGATTTGGCAAAGGCGCTGAACGCCCCGCCCACAC
>CAZRNK010000001.1:4023-23058 GCA_964601435.1 uncultured Oscillospiraceae bacterium
GCAGAGGATACGGACGCAGCGGATTTGGCAAAGGCGCTGAACGCCCCGCCCACACCGGAGGACGATGGGCTCCTCGCCATGCAGCAGGCCTACTTCCAGCGCGCCGCAGCCCTTACATATCGGGAGAGCCTGTCGCCCCGGCTGCGTAAGCCCTACGACTTCCTCTATATTCCGGAGCTGCTGCGGAAAAAGCTGGACGAGGACGGCACCCCCTGGGAGGACGCCCTGGCAGCCGTGGCAGCCAGGTGCAGCTTTACCTATGTACTGCCGGCAACGCCCGTCCCCTTCTTCCTGCTGGCACACACCCAGCCCCGGGTGGCCAAGCTGGTTCAGGTGCTCAGCGATGATTTTTCCCGCCGCCTTGCGGCCTTCTGGCCGGATAAGCCCAGAAGGTGCGCAGAGCTCGCCATCATCCGGGATGATTTTCTATACCCGGACGCCCTGGCCCTGGCTTTCTGCGGGCAGATTTCCGCCTCCTGGAAGGCCATCAGCGGGCCCCTGCGCCCCTACTATGTTTTCATGCCGGATAAGCTAAAGGAGCAGCTATGACTTCCACTCTCTATTACCACAATGATGCCAGTGAGCTGTATCGCGTCCCCCTGGGCGCCGTGCCGGCCGGCAGCCGCGTCACCCTCACCCTGGACACCCCCGCGCCGGAGGCGCTGGAGAGCTGTACGCTGGTCATTTCCGGGGACACGGCCTCCTGGCGCCTGCCCATGACACGCCGGGATGGACGCTGGTCCACTGTTTTCCAGACCCCGGACACCCCCTCCGTTCTCTGGTACGTCTTTCAATGCACACCTCCGGAAGGAGAGGAATTTACCATCACGGCGCCGGACGCCCCGGGGTGGCAGCTCACGGTTTACAGCCCGGGCTTTGATACGCCCGCCTGGTTTCGCCGCACCGTACTCTATCAAATCTTTCCCGACCGTTTTGCTCGGGGAGATGCGGCGGCAGTCCGCGCCGGAATCGCCTACCACGCATCCATGGGGCGAAATCTGGAATTTCAGGAGGACTGGAGTGCCCCAGTCCGCTGGCAGGGGCAAAACGGAAATCCCTATACCCCCAATGACATCTATGGCGGCACCCTTCGGGCCATCCAGGGGCGGCTGCCCTACTTAGCGTCGCTGGGTGTGGGGGCCATCTATCTCAACCCCATCTTTGAAGCCGACTCCAACCACCGCTACAACACCGCCGACTATAGCAAAATTGACGCCATTCTGGGCACAGAGGCGGACTTTCGCGCCCTGTGCGACGAGGCGGAGCAGCGGGGCATCCGCATTTTGCTCGACGGCGTTTTCTCCCACACAGGGGCAGACAGCGTCTATTTCAACCAGCGGGGAAACTATGCCGCTCCCGGCGCCTGCCAGGGGCCGGAGAGCCCCTATTATGGCTGGTATCATTTTGACAGCTTTCCGGATACATATAAGACCTGGTGGGGCTTTCCCTCCCTGCCCGAAATCGATAAATCCAGCAAGAGTTGGCAGCGCTATATGGTTGACGGCCCGGATTCAATCCTGGCCCGGTGGCTGGGCGCCGGCGCAGGCGGGTACCGGCTGGATGTGGCGGACGAGCTCCCCGATGAAACCCTGCGCACCATCCGGAAAACCGTCAAGGCCGCTAAAGCGGACGCCCCTATTATCGGAGAGGTCTGGGAGGACGCCACCACAAAGATTAGTTACGGCCAGCGGCGCACCTATGCCCTGGGGAAGTCCCTGGACAGCGTGATGAATTACCCCCTCCGGGACGCCGTTGTAGACTTCGCCCTGCGGCACACCGACGCCCACGCCCTCTGCGCCTTTCTCCTGGGCCAGCGCCTCCACTATCCCCGGCCCATGTATTATAGCCTGATGAACCTCCTGTCCAGCCACGACATCCCCCGCATCCGCACCGTCCTCTCTGCCCGGCTCACCGGCAAGGACATGACGCGGGAGCAGCAGGCCAGCTTCATCCTCTCCCCGGAGCAGGACCAGCGGGGCCGGGAGAGCCAAAAGGCCTGCGCGGCTCTCCTCTTCACCCTCCCTGGCGTCCCCGCCATATATTATGGGGACGAGGAGGGTATGCAGGGCTTTGCAGACCCCTTCAACCGGGCTCCCTTCCGGGAAAACCCCGAGACCGGCCTCCGGGACTGGTATGCCCGCCTGGCCTCCCTCCGGCGGGAAAATCCCGCCCTCTCCACGGGCCACGCCGCCTTTGCCGCCCTGGGCGGGGATGTTCTCTGTGTGCTGCGCCTTATTTACGACGGCCAAGACGCCCTGGGCTGTCCCGGAGAAAACGGCTGTTTTCTCTTTGTTTGGAACCGGGGCGCGGCCCGGCACGCAGTCCTCGATCTCTACGACTTCGCCGGCCTGGATGCCGCTGCGTTCTCCGCCCTGGCGGCCCTGCCGCTTACTGCCGGCCAGTGTCTGCTCACCGGCACCCCCGCCCGGCTGCGCAGCGGGCTGCTGGAGGCGACGCTGCCGGCAGAGAGCGCCTGCCTGTTTCCCCTGTACGGTTTCCATGCGCATTGACACAGCCCGCTTCATCTACCAAACTGCAAAAAGCAAAAAGAGATTCAAAGGCCATTTTGAGCGTTTCGCGCTCAAAATGGCCTCAGATTTTGTATATGGATTTTTGGCAGGCTACTTTGCAACAGGCTCATCCATGAGAAATAGCCGCGTTTTCGTTCTGAAAGAGAGCTGCGTGCATCGTCAAACTGCGATTGCTTCAAGCTGAATTATTCCTTACTTGCTTCCAAATAATCAATGTAGTCCTGTCCCCAGCCCTTCAGTGCTTCAATGACCGGGTGAAATTTTCTGCCTATGTCCGTTAAGGAATACTCTACTTTCGGCGGAATGGACTCGTATTGCTTTCGCTCTACCAGCCCACTATCCACCAAGGATTTTAATTGTACAGACAGCGTTGCATGGGTCATTTTGGGCATACGTCGCTGAAGCTCATTGAAACGGACCGGGCCGTCCTCTAAATAATGCATAATCAGAACGGCCCATTTTCCTGCAATCAGGCTTTGCGCCGTTGCATACGGGCACTTGCCAAAGCGCTCCTCCATTGTTGAATCCGTTTCAAATAATTGCTTCATCTGCTACCTCTTATATTATACATCAAATTCCTCTTTCAAATCCATCATGCCACGAATTTCTGCATGACCGTTTTCCAGATAAAACATGCCCATTTCCCATCCGTTTTTATCGTACAACTCCATAATCTGCGGCATCGCAGCACGAACTTTATCCAGCAGGGCGGCGTCTTTTACGACTTTCACCGTACCGTCGTAGCGCATAAATTCGCCACCACGAACTGCCAAAACCTCCACATTTGGATTCTTCGTCAGCTGTGAAAAGACATTTTTGAATGTTCCGCAGCCAAAATACAACTTATCTCCATCCAACAGGTGAAATCCAAACGGGCGGCCCTTTGGCTTATCTCCATCGGCAGTCAGGAAATAGAAAGTCTTTGCTTCATCCAAAAAACCGTTTACTTTTTCAACATTTGTCATACGAATGTCCTCCTTATATTAGGTCATATTTTTGAACCGCTTTAATTATATGACCATCTCAAAGATTTCACAAGTACGATTTTTGAAAAATACTCAGTATGACAAATGATACCTGAAGGTTTCCATCTTCCCCTTTGTTTTCTTTATGCTATCCTGATTTCCCTGACCATGGCCCTTGGCCTGTTTTTGAGCGAATATCTGCTCTACCGCCATGACCACACTGAGCCGGAAGAAGACGAGGCATAGGCCATGGCGGAATTTATATGCAGGCTGAAGCAGTACAGGCAGGCAAAAGATTTAACGCAGGAGCAGCTTGCCGCCCTGGTAGGTGTCCGCCGGGAGACCATCATGCGCCTGGAAAAGGCCCAGTATAGCCCCTCCCTCAAGCTGGCCGTCGATATCTCCAGGGCTGTCGGTGCGCCCATTGAGGAGCTGTTTATTTTTCCGAAAGCCTAACCCGGCACCTCACATGTTATTCCAGACGGCCTGGCCCCTTGTAATATAAGGGAGGGCAGCGCTCTCTCCTATATCCCGACTGTCAAATACGCTGTAATTGGGCGCGGGCTTTGCGCCAATCCCGGTGAAGGCAATGGGAAGTCCCGGGGAAGAATAAAAATTTTCTCCCTGCTGCACCTGAAAGTGGAGATGGGGCTCAGAGGTGTTCCCGGAATTGCCGCATGCCGCCAGCACATCTCCCCTGGAAACGCGCTGCCCGGGCCGCACCCGGATGCTGCCGGGCCTTAAATGGGCCAGCAGGGAAAATTCATTCTGGCCGTGATTGAGCATAATATAATTGCCGCGGATATCCCGGCCCGCACAGCAAACGTCCCGCAACTTTGTAATGCGGCTGTCCGGCTCTCCTGTGTGCACCTGCGCCACAACGCCGTCAGCCGGCGCCAGGATTTCCGCTCCATAACAGTAAAATGACGCAGGCTGTGTTTCCGCCCCGGTGCAGCTACTGCCCTTTTCATCTAAAATCAGGAAATCATAAGCATATCGCTGGGATGGCAGCGCCCATGAGTGGGACACCGCTTCTGTAATGCCGCCGTTTACGGCCGTCCATGTCCCGCGAAACGGCAGGGAATAGCGATTTGCGGGGAAATAGGAATCCATATCCGGAAGCTTTCCCTGGTATCGGTATTCCAGCACGACAATCCCCCACAGCTGCTTAAGGGACTGCCAAATGACAGGCCCGCTCACAGCTTCCTTCCTTCGATGCCTGTCCAGCCCTCCAGCTTTAAAAGGGCCGCCTTCCGCTCCAGGCCGCCGGCATAGCCGGTGAGGGCGCCCTTTGCGCCCACCACCCGGTGGCAGGGAATCACAATAGAAATGGGGTTTCGGCCCACGGCAGCCCCCACCGCCCGGGCCGAAGTGGGGCGGCCCAGCATCTGTCCAACTGTCTCCGCCAGGGCGCCATAGGTAGTTACCTGGCCATAGGGGATTTCCAGCAGACATTGCCATACAGCCTGCTGGAAGGGCGTCCCCTCCGGATTCA
Source organism: uncultured Oscillospiraceae bacterium (assembly GCA_964601435.1). Lineage (GTDB taxonomy): Bacteria > Bacillota > Clostridia > Oscillospirales > Oscillospiraceae > CAZRNK01. The sequence goes on from CAZRNK010000001.1 coordinate 9,015, forward strand.
GAACCAGCGCCTTAGGGTCGGGGCACTTCCCGTCAAAATAGTTTTTCAGCCAGGCCTTTGCCTCTTCCAGAACGGGTATCTGCATATCGAAGTTTAGCGGCCCCAGGCCGCTGCCAAAATATTTTTGGTCCTCCATCCACAGTCCTGTAAGGGCCTCTCCGTCGCTGGCCAGCGTCAGCGTCCCGAGGGGCGAACTGTAAGTTGCTCCATACTGCATACCAGGCACCTCCCAAAATCGGAATTTCGACTGTGCCCATTATACGGCCTGTACTGCTGCATAGCAAGAATTCCGCGGCGTTTTTGTGGAAAACATAAAAGAAGTCAAAAGTTTTTTTGTCAGGTTTGTGCGCTTCAATTTTTCGCCGCAGTTGAAAAAAAAGCGCCCAGCGTGTATACTGTAGGGGATTTCAGGATTCTTTCCCCAGGAGGCGGTGTGCCTATGCCCACAGTCAGTGTCATAATGCCCGCTTATAATGCTGCCGCTACGCTGCCCAGGGCACTGGATTCCCTGCTGGCCCAGACCTACACGGATTGGGAGGCTGTGCTGGTAAACGACGGCTCCACGGATGCTACAGCGGAAATTGCCGGGGAATATGCCGCCCGGGACAGCCGCATCCGCCTAATCCATCAGGAGAATGCCGGGGTTTCCGCCGCCCGAAATCGGGCCATTGAAAATGCTGCGGGCCGGTACCTGGCCTTCCTGGATACGGATGACTGGATGGCTTCGGAGATGCTTGCCGTTTTGACGGACGCCGCAGCCCGCTCCGGCGCGCAGGCCGCCGTATGCGGATATACAATGGACTGGGCAGATGGGCGCAGCGTCCCCTGCCGCCTCCCGCTCCCCACCGGCGTGCTGGATGCCGCAGCCTGCCGGGAGTCCATTGCCTGCCGGCTTTTGGACGGACGCCTGGCGGCAGAGCCGCTGAACGGCTTTGTCTGGCTCTATCTCCTGGATGCACAGCTGGTCAAGGAGCGGGGCATCTGCTTTTCCGGCGCCTACCTGGAGGATGAGCTTTTCTTAATTGATTACTTCGCCCAGGCGGAGAGCCTGTGCATCACAGATACGCCGCTTTATCACTATTTCCAGACCGATGCTTCGGTGACCCACCGGTATATGGCGGATTTTGCGCACACCTTTTTTCGCTCCCTGGAGCGGAAAAAGGCCCTGGCAGAGCAGCATAACCTGCATCCCGACAGCACCTGGGAGGAAACCACACTGTGGGCCGGCCTGCTGATTGCCATCGGCAACCTCTTTGCCCCCGGTTCCCCGGGAAACGCTGCGGAAAAATGTCGGCGTCTGAAGCAGCTCTGTAAGCAGGAGGACTTTGCCCGGGCCGTTGCCGCCTATACCCCCACCACCCTGGGGCGAAACAAAGCAGTGGTTGCCGGCTTTGTAAAGCGGCGGCTGTATTGGCCCCTCACTTGGCTCTATCTTTTAAAAAATCGGGGCCGCAATCCATGAAAACCCACGCGCTGCGCTGCCGCAGCGGAAAACGAGGTCACTTATGAATCTCCTACAAGAAAGCCTTTTTTGTACCTGGCTCAGCCGGTTCTGGGATGCAGTCATCGCCCGTTTCCAGACCAGCGTCTGCTGCAGGCTCTGCCGGGCAGTCCGCCGGGCCTGGCTGAACAGCTTCTGCTATCGTCTCTGGTGTGCCCGGGATTTGCTGTCGGCACAGATGGCGGGCAGCTATGTCTGCCGGGGCGTCCAATGGTGTCTGAATTTCATACCCAGCCGGCTCGGCCGTCTTGCCGGGCGGCACGCAGCGCTGTTTGACAGCAGCTTCTTTCTCCAGAGCTTTCGGTTCGGCGCAGTGCCCCTCCTCTCTTACTTTTTGCTGGCCCTGCTTGTCATCCCACAGAACTACTGGAATAATCTCTACAGCCTGGTTTTGGCCTTCGGGGTACTGCTTCTGTGCTGGATTGGCGGAATCTATTCCAAACGCCAGCAATTTTCCCTTCAGCCCGTGGGCATCTATCCCCTGCTCTTTTTCTTTATCTGGATGCTCAGTTGTCTCTGGAGCGTAAATTTCACCTACAGCTTCCGGTTCGTCTTTTTTGCCCTCACCTGCTTGCTGGTGGTGCTGACGGTGGTCAGCAGCGTAAATACGCAGGGGGAGCTGCTGCGGCTGATGCTGTTCGCCGCGGCAGGGCTGTGCGTCTGCTGTCTCTATGCCGTCTTTCAGCGGCTCACCGGTGTGCAGGCCAACGCCTCTCTGACAGACCTCTCCCTCAATGCCGACATGCCCGGGCGGGTCTATTCCTTCTTTGAGAACCCAAACGCCTATGCCAACATCCTGGTCTATTTTGCCCCCCTCATGCTGGCCATGAGCTTTTATGCGCCGCGGCGGTGGCAAAAATGCCTCTTCCTGCTGGCCTTTGTCCTCTGCGGCGGGGCGCTGATTATGACCTATGCCCGGGGCGGGTGGCTGGCGCTGGCGGCGACTATGTTGGTGCTGATGCTCCTCCTCTGGCCCAAGTGGGTGCCGCTGGTGCTGGTTCTAGCCTGCTGTGCGATGCCCTTCCTGCCCAGCACAATTTTAAACCGGCTGCTCACCATCTTCAACCCCGCGGACACCTCCATCGGGAGCCGGGGGTATATCTACTCGGCCATGCTGCGGCTGATTCGGGATAACTGGCTCTTTGGCGTGGGCATTGGCACCACGAACCTGAAATACGCCGTGGACGTCTCCGGCGTTTTCCACACAACCACTTTCCCCTTTATTCACGCCCATGACATCTATCTGGAGCTCTGGGGAGAAGGCGGGCTGGGCTGTATTTTGGCCTATCTGCTCGGTACTTTTTTCCCCTTCCGGAATGCTGTCCGCGCTTCCAGAAAAAACACACTGCCTCCCCTTCTCCGAGGAGCCGCAGCCGGCTGTGCAGCCGGAGTTGTGGGGGCGCTGGTTTTCGGGATTACCGACTATGCCTGGAGCTATCCGAGGGTTATGGTCCTCTACTTTTTCCTCTTTGCCTTGCTCCTGGCCACACTGAAGCTTATCAAGGCGTACACTGCCAATGATTCCACGGAAAAGGAGACGAACACCCTATGATAAAAAACGGAAAGCTCTTCGGGAAGCTGAATATTATCGACTTCCTCGTGATTCTCGTGATTGTACTCGCCGCTATATTTATCCTGTACACCCTGTTTGGCTCTTCAGACACCGGGACAGATACAACAACAATCCGCATCACCTTCTATCAGGAGGAGTGCGCGGACTACGTGATTGCCCAAACCCATGTTGGGGACGCCATGATGGATGATACGACCGAGGGCTCTCTGGGCACAGTTGTGGATGTGCAGACGGATACCGCCGCCAGCTACTCCACCCTGGAGGACGGGACGGTTGTCAAAACACCCAAGGAGGACTATTCCTCTGTATACATTACCGGTGAAGTCCAGGGTGTACTGACAGACAATGGCGCTGTTATCAGCGGCACCCTCTACAGCGTGGGACATACAACGGTCCTCCATGCTGGATATGGAAAATATTATTTGCAAGTTTATTCGATTGAAGAAGTGGGGTAAGAAACTATGGAACATCTGCGTATTAAAAAAATGGTAGCTGCGGCACTGATGGCCGCTTTAACCTGCGTGGCCACTATGGTCATTCAGGTTCCGTCGCCGATGGGCGGGTATGTCAACTGCGGGGATGCCATCGTCCTGCTGAGCGCCTTTTTCTTAGGCCCCGTCTGGGGCGCCGCGGCGGCGGGCATCGGCAGCGCCATGGCAGACGCACTTTCGGGTTACCTGTCATATGCCCCCGCAACTTTTCTGATTAAAGCCGTCATGGCGCTGGCAGCCGCAGCCCTCATGGGCCACGTCAAACTTCCCGCCGCCCTCCGGGCAATTTTGTCCGGCATTGCTGCAGAGGCGATTATGGTTCTGGGCTACTTCTGCTATGAGTCCCTTATTCTGGGCTATGGGGCCGGGGCAGCGGCCGGAATTGTGGGCAACTGCATCCAGGGTGTGTTCGGTATTGCAGCAAGTACTCTGCTCTTTCTCATTCTCTCCCGGGTCCCCAGCTTTCAGGGGCTGACGCCCAAACACTAAAAAGCTCATATTTCCCAGCCAATTTTAGAGAGATAAAGGAGTGGCTGTCAAAATGAAGGCTTCTGCATTTTTTGCCCTTGTTCTCGCGCTGGTGCTCTGCCTGAGCGCCTGCACAGCGCCTTCCACGGAAACGCCGGACGCATCCATACCAATACCGGCCGGTACCCTGGAGCCGCACGCCAGCCCGGAAACTGTGGAAGTTCCTTCGCCTACGCCTGGGCTGACGCCAACCCCCTCCACCCTGCCAAATCCTGAGGAGGCGACATATACGCCTTCAACGGATACGCCTTTGTCTACGGAGAAGCCCGACCCAGATGATGCAGTGGATTCGGCGCTCCCTTCCGGAGAAACTCCCGTGTCTGCTGCTCAGGACACCTCTGTACCGGCACCCACGGAATCTGCCCCTACGCCTACGCCGAACACATCCGTTGCCCAGACAGGCGTTTACGTAGGCAGCATACAGTCGGACAAATACCACCGCCCTTCCTGCCGGTATGCCAAGAATATTCTGGAAGAAAACGAAATCTGGTTTGATACGGCGGAGGACGCACAAGCTGCTGGATACAACCCATGCAGCGTTTGTAAGCCATAACCTCTGATGAAAACGAAACAGCGCGGTAGAGCAAACAAACTCTACCGCGCTGTTTTGATTTGCGGAAATCAGCTGTCCAGCCCCGCCACATGGCGGCCGGCCAGCATGCCAAAGGTCATAGCCGTCCCCGCAGCAATCCCCGCCAGGACGGAGACATACTGCATGTAGAACTTCCCGCCGCCGTTGGTCCCAGTGGCAAAAAGTCCGGGAATGGGTTTGAATGCCTTGTCCAGCACCGCCTGATTTTCATCGGTAATCACGCCGTTGAGGGTGACCAGCCCGGTGTCCGGCCGCTGAATTTGGTTTTTCATCCCATAGAAGGGCGGCGTATCAATGGCCATCAGGAGCCGGGGGTCTTTGGCAAAGTCCAAATCCTTGCCCCGGCGACAGTTTTCGTTATACCGCTCCAGCTCCGCCAAAAACACTTCCCTGCGTGCCCCTTCGAAGCCCAGGCGTTCCGCGAGCTCCTCCAGGCTGTCTGCAGCCCAGACAAACGGCGTCCCCTCCCGGGTGGGGGAACCTGGCGGGCCCATCATGACGGTGCCAAACCCCTCGGCGCCCTTCTGCCGCACTTCCTGCAGAATGGATTCCAAGAACCGAATGTTGTCCTCCGTCTTCCCCGTGAGGAAATGTTCATTGGGCTGGGTCTGAAGATACTCCGGCCACTTGCTGTCAAAAATGATATAGTAGTCCCCCGGGCCCCGGCGTATGGTCCGGTGGAGCAGGCCATAAACGCCCAAAATCCCCTCGTCGCTATAGCGTCTGCCCTCTCCATCCAGGCGCAGGAAGCTTGTCCCGCAGAACAGGCCGCCCCAGCGGGCGAGGTTCGGGTCGTCCCCCATGGTGGGCATTGCCGTGGGGGATACACAGGCATAGGGCCCCGGCTCCATGCTTCCCCCGGCCCAGACCGCCAGCCGCTGTCCGTCGCCGTTGCGGCCCATTTTGCAGCGAAGGCGGCTGGTATCCAGCCCGTAGCTCTCCCACTGCTGGACTATCTCCTGATACAGCGCCGTGTACATCGCCGTGTTTGCGCCGAAGTCCCCCGCCGCCAGAATGACGCCCTTCCGGGCGGTATAGCGGACATAGTCGCCGTTTTCATCCTGGGCAATGACGCCGGTCACACGGCCCGCGGGTGCCTCCTGCTCTAGAACAACGGCCTTGTTCTTCCAGTACCAGGTCGCGCCATGGGCCTCCGCCTGGGCAATCACGCTCCGGACCGCCTTGTTCCAGCCCCGCAGCTCACAGGTGCCTACCCAGGAGCGAAAACCGCTGACCTCGCCGGTAAAGGTACTCTTGGGCGCAGGCCAGTTGTAGAGGTTGGCCTCCCGTCCGTATTCCTCCGGCAGCATGGACAGGAGCCAGTCCAGCATTTTTCCGGACTCATACGCAAACTGGCGAATCAGCCGCGGGTCGCTCCGGTTCTGGCAGCGGTGCTGCCATTCCGCCAGGAACTCTGTCTCGTCAATATAGGGCACACCCCGGGAAAGGGCCCACTGGGAGTTGATGGTGCCGATGTCCACCAGCCCGTACATGCCAAAGCCCCGCTTGCCCTGCTGCTCCAGGACGCTGACGGTGGCGCCGGCAAAGGCGGCGGAGACAGCCGCCATAACGCCTGCATTTCCGCTGCCCACAACCACAACGTCCGCCGGGATTGTCGCCTTGACTTTGCCCTTTGGAATTACAGGGGGCTGCCCGGCCCACGCGGGAAATGTGTTCTTTTTCACCCTGCCTACCTCCTTATTCTAGCGATATGCAAACTATGAAATACAGGGATTCGGATACAAATTGCTGGAAAGAGTATACCACATTCTGGTGAAAAGAGGCAATCCCCTTCTCCGGAAAATTCGAAAACATGTTCCCGGACAAGCAATACCCGTTCCTCTTGAAAAAGGAACGGGTATTGCTTGTCATCGTATCCGATTATACCTCCAGCCCGTGACGGCGGCGCATGGTCTTTTCCACAGCGTTGAGGATATTCTCATAACCTGTGCAGCGGCACAGGTGGCCGGAGAGGAGCTTGCGCAGCTCCTGCCGGGTATAGAGCTTCCCGCTCTCCAAAATCTCCACTGCCGTCATAATAAAGCCGGGCGTACAAAAACCGCACTGGACAGCCGCCTCATCAATAAAGGCCTGCTGGATATCGCTGAGTTCGCCGTTTGGCCCCAGCAGCCCCTCCAGGGTGCGGATATTCTTTCCATCTGCCCAGACAGCCAGGTAGATGCAGGAGTTGAAGCATTCTCCGTCAATCAGCACCGTACAGGCGCCGCACTCCCCCACCTCGCAGCCCTTCTTCACGCTCTTGAGGCTATAGTCATTGCGCAGCATGTCTGTCAGGGAGGCCCGGACATCCACCACTGTCTCCCGATAGACGCCATTGATGGTACAGCGCACCAGCTTTGTCTGCATCAGATTGCACCTCCCGCTCTCCGCACCGCCTCCAGAAAGGCCCGTTTCGCCAGCTCCACGGCAATATGCTGACGGAACTCCCTGGTGGCCCGCCAGCTGGTCCGGGGATTCAAATCAGCCAGAACGGCCTTGGCAAACCCTGTAGCGGTCTCCTCGCTGACCGCCCTGCCCCGGGCAAAGTCCTCCGCCGAGGGGGCGCGCATGGGCACTGGCCCAGCCACGCCATAGGCAATTCGAGCATCCGCTATGGTAGACTTGTCCGGGGAGAGCTTTACATTGACACTGCACCCCGTAGTGGCGATGTCCATAGCCTCCCGCATGGCATACTTGATATAGAAGCCGAAATAGCCCGCATACCGCGCCCGGGGAATCAGAATTGCGGTCAGCAGCTCCGCCGGCCGGAGGTCCACCTTCCCGGCCGCCAGGTAGAAGTCCTGAATGGGTTCCCGGCGGACACCCTCCGGCCCGGTGAGCTCCACCTCTGCATCCCAGGCATGGAGCGTAGAGGAGCTGTCTGCACTGGTAACGCCGTTGCAGACATTGCCGCCAATGGTACCGATATTCCGGATTTGGGGACCGCCCACCAAATCCACCGCCTCCCCCAGCACAGGGATGTGGGCCTGTATCAGGGGGTTGGCCGTGATGTGGGAAAAGCTGGTCAGGGGCAGAATGCGGAGCGTGCCGTCTGCGTCCAGGCTGACGCCCCTGAGCTCATCAAGCAGATAAATGCTGACAAACTCCTTTCCTGCCCGCCTGCCCTCCCGGATTTGCACCAGCACATCGCTGCCGCCGGCAAGGACCTGGGCCTCCGGATGGGCTTGCAGCAGCGCAATGGCATCCGCCACAGAAGACGCTTCATACAGAGCCTTGAAATCATACATCGTCTATGAGTCCCTCCTCTCGAAAGCGCTGGAACAGGACATGGGGCGTAATGGGAATCTGGTCGATGGCCACCCCTGTGGCCTGGAGAATCGCGTTGCGGATTGCTGCCGCCCCCGGCACAGCTGGCGGTTCCCCCAAGGCCTTGGTGCCATATGGGCTGGTGGGCTCAGGGTTCTCCACAAAGCCCGCGCCCAAGTCCGGGTGGTCCATGGCAGTAGAGAGCTTATAATCAAGGAGATTCGGATTCAAAGGCCGGCCCGTTTTCTCATCATAGAGCAACTGTTCCCCTAAGCCGAAGCCAATGGCCATGGACATGCCGCCGTGTACCTGCGCCTGGGCCAATTGGGGATTGATTAACCGTCCGCAGTCGTGGATATTCACAATGTCCACAAGTTTTACTTTGCATAAGGGGATGTCCACCTCCACCTCCGCACAGCAGCAGGTAAAGGAATAGGCGTTGGACTTGCACTGGGCCGTGGCCTCGGCGGAGATGTGCTCCGAGCGTTCCATGCTGTAGAGGGCCTCCGTGGCCAGCTCCCCCAGGCTCATCAGTGCCTGGCCCGTGGGCGTATGGATTAAAATCCCGTCCCGAATGTCCAGCTCAGAAGCCGGGTGGTGGGTCAGATATTCCCCATAATCCAGGATTTTTTCCCGGAGCAGGCTCGCAGTCTTGTAGATGGACATGCCCCCTACATAGGTCTGGCGGGAGGCGTAGGCCCCCGAGCCATAGGGGGTCACGTCTGTATCCTGGGTGGAGATAATGTGGACATCCTCCAGGGGGATGCCGATGGTCTCCGCCGCCATCTGGGAAAAGACCGTATCGGCTCCCTGGCCAATCTCCGTCTCCCCAATCTGGACCTGGATGGAGCCGTCCTGGTTTAAAATCATGCGGCTGGAGCTGGACTCCAGCGAGATGGGCCAGACGCCGGTGTTGTACCAGATAATCGCCATCCCCAGCCCCCGGCGCACCGGCCCGGTCTGGTTCTGATAGCGGGGATATTTCTCCTTCCAGCCGATATATTCCATGGCCTTGCGCATGCACTGGCCGTGGCTGTCCGTCCAGTTGACGTTCTTGGAAAAGCTGTCGGTAAAGCCCACGTCCATCTTGTTCTTTTCCCGCAGGGCGACGGGGTCCATGCCGCAGGCGGCCGCAATGTCGTCCATGTGGGCCTCCAGGGCGAAGGTCACCTGGGGCATTCCATAGCCCCGCATGGCACCGGAAACAGCCGTATTGGTAAAGATGGTATACGCATCGAACTCATAGGCATCGCACTTATACAGCTGGGCAAAGCCGTTGGTGGTCTTGGCTACAATGCTGTGCCCGTGGGAAGCATAGGCCCCCTGCTTGGAGAAAGCCTCCATCTTCCTGGCCACAAAGGTGCCGTCCGGGCGGAAATAGGTCACCAAATGGAAACGGATTGGATGGCGCACCCGGTTGCAGTAAAAGGTCTCCTCCCGGGGGACTTCAATTTTCACACAGCGGCCGCCCACCTGGGTGGTAATCCAGGCGCAGAGAGGCTCATAGAGGGCATCCTGCTTGTTGCCAAAGCCGCCGCCGATGTAGGGCTTGATGATGCGCACCTTCCCCCAAGGCCAGCCCAGGGCCTGGGCCGTACAGCGCCGTACGATGTGGGGAATCTGTGTGGAGGAGACTACCACAACCCTGCCCCCCTCCATGTAGGCATAGCAGATATGATTTTCAATGTGGCAGTGCTGGACGATGGGCGTATCGTACCACTTATCCACGCAGAGGAGCCCCGGCTCCGAGCTGGCGGCCTGATAGTCTCCCTTGCTGCCGGAGGTGTGCTTCAAAATGTTATTGGGATAGTCCTCATGGAGCAGCGGTGCGCCGGGCGCCATGGCCTCCATCTGGTCCAAAACAAAGGGATATTCCTCATATTCCGCCCGGATGAGCCGCAGCGCCTGGGCGGCCGCTACTTCGTTCTCCGCCACTACGGCCGCCACATCGTCCCCGTAGAACAGCGGGCGGTCCGTCAGCAGAAGCCGGTCCGCCACGTCCTGGTGCGCCGGGTCGGTAGACCAGGGGTGGCCAGCGGTGGGAAAATAGTTTTTCGGCGCATCGAAACAAGTGAGAATCTTCACTACACCAGGCACAGCCTCCGCCGCGGCGGTGTCAATAGACTTAACCCGTCCATTGGCCACTGTAGAGCGGAATATCCGGACGACCAGTGCATCCTTCGGGGCCAAATCGTCGGTATACCGGGCCCGGCCTGTGACCTTCTCATAGGCGTCTACCCGTTTTACACTCTGACCTACAACCATATGGATTCCCTCCAATGCTGTAAGAATTCTGCCAAGTTTATTCAGTATCATTATAGCATGAATTCCGGTGAGAAAAAAGGCATTTTGCTATTTTTTTGCCGGAAGCGGGCCGCAGCGTTGACGTTTTTCCCAAAAGGACGTATACTATTTATAGGAAATTGGGAGGGAAGGCCATGCAGGAATCCAAAAAGGATATGCTGCGGGTAGGTTGCGTCCTGATGGCCGCAGGGCTGGGGCGGCGCTTCGGCGGGGACAAGCTCCTGGCTGAATATGCCGGCCGGCCGCTGATTGACTGGGCACTGGGGGCCATCCCGGCGGAGCAGTGCAGCTCGGTCAGCGTGGTGGCCCAGAATCGCGCAATCCTGCAGCGGGCAGCGGCGCTGGATTTTTGCCCTGTCGAAAACCCCGCGCCAGAGCTGGGGATTAGCCACAGCCTGCAGCTGGGACTACGGAGCATCGGGGACTGCGATGGATGCCTGTTCCTGGTTGCCGACCAGCCCCGGCTGCGCCGGGCGAGTGTCGCCCGGCTGATGCAGGCCTGGCATCAGTGCCCGGAGAAGATTGCCGCCCTCACTTTTGACGGCCGCCGGGGCAACCCCTGCCTCTTCCCCAGCCGTTTTTTCCCGGACTTGTACGCGCTCACCGGGGACAAAGGCGGACGTTCTGTCATTGCTGCCAACCCCAACTGCCTTCTGACTGTCCCCGTCGGGCGGGCGGAACTTTTGGATATTGATACGCGGGAGGACCTCTTGCGCCTCCCCGGGCCTTGAGAAAGGAGTGACCCCCATGGCAACGCTCACTGTAAACGGACAGCGTTATGAGGCCACTGACAATGTAAAGCTGATGCGCTTTCTGCGGGATGTCCTGAGCCTTACCTCTGTGAAAAACGGCTGTAGCGAGGGGGCCTGCGGCACCTGTACGGTCCTGGTGGACGGAAAGCCCAGCCGCGCTTGCCTGTTCCCCGTCTCCAAATTTGACGGCTGCGAAATCCTCACGGTGGAGGGCCTCTCGCCCCGGGAAAAGGAAGTGTATGTCTACGCCTTTGGGGAGGCGGGCGCTGTGCAGTGCGGCTTTTGCATCCCAGGCATGGTCCTCTCGGCCAAGGCACTCCTGGACAAAAATTTGCATCCAACCCGGGCAGAGATTGCCGCCGCTATTCAAAATAACATTTGCCGCTGTACCGGCTACAAAAAGATTATCGACGCCATCGCCCTGGCCGCCCGGCTTTTCCGGGAGGATGTCCGGGATTTGCACCCCCCCGCCGTCACTGGGGTGGGCCAGCGCGCCCACCGCGTGGACGTAAAGGAGAAGGTCCTGGGCACCGGGCAATATGCCGATGACATCACCATGGCGGGCATGCTCTACGGCAGTGCAGTCCGGAGCAAATATCCCCGGGCCCGGGTGCTCTCCATTGACGTGAGCCAGGCCCTCGCCCTCCCGGGGGTCCGGGGCGTCGCCACAGCCGCGGACATCCCCGGCAGCAACAAAGTCGGCCATCTGAAGCAGGACTGGGATACCCTGATTGCGGTGGGAGACATCACGCGCTATGTGGGGGATGCCGTCTGCCTGGTGGCCGCGGATACGCCGGAAATCCTGGAGCAGGCCAAGGCCCTTGTTAAAGTGGAATATGAGGAACTGCCCGGCGTATTTTCTCCTGCAGAGGCGTTGGCGCCGGGAGCACCAGCGCTCCACGAGGGGGGGAACATCCTCTCCCACGAGCACCTCATCCGGGGCGATGCGGATGCAGCCATCGCCGCCTCCAAATACTGCGTCACCCGCCGCTACACCACACCCCCCACGGAGCACGCCTTTCTGGAGCCGGAGTGCGCTGTGGCCTATGTGGACAGGGAAAAGCACGACTGCCTCATCTACTCCTCTGACCAAGGGGTATACGACGCCCAGCGGGAGTGCGCCACCATGCTGGGCTGGGAGCGGGAGGATGTCCACGTCATCAACGCCCTGGTGGGTGGCGGCTTTGGGGGAAAGGAGGACATGAGCGTCCAGCACCACGCAGCCCTCCTCTCCTATGTTACCGGCCGGCCTGTAAAGGTAGCCCTGACCCGGCAGGAGAGCATCCTGGTCCATCCCAAACGCCATGCCGCCGAGATGGAGTTCACCACTGCCTGCGATGAAAACGGCTGCCTCACCGCCATGAAGGCCGTCATTGTCACAGATACCGGCGCCTACGCCAGCCTGGGCGGGCCGGTGCTCCAGCGGATGTGTACCCATGCCGCCGGGCCCTATAACTATCAGAACATCGACATCGACGGCACCGCCGTCTACACCAACAATCCCCCTGCCGGGGCCTTCCGGGGCTTTGGCGTCACCCAGAGCTGCTTTGCCACCGAGTGCAACCTCAATCTTCTGGCGGAAATGGTGGGAATCTCCCCCTGGGAAATCCGCTACCGCAACGCCATCCGCCCCGGCCAGGAGCTGCCAAACGGCCAGATTGCCGGGCCGGGCATTGCCCTTGTGGAAACCCTGGAGGCGGTGCGTGATGCCTATGAAAGCGCCCCCTATGCAGGTATCGCCTGCGCCATGAAAAATGCGGGCGTAGGCGTTGGGCTGTCCGACTGGGGCCGCTGCCGCCTGACGGTGGAGGATGGAAAACTCTATATCCGCGCCGGCGCCTCCTGTATCGGCCAGGGGCTGGGCACTGTTCTGGAACAGATTGCCTGTGAGGCCACGGGCCTGACGGGGGACGACGTCATCTATACCCCGGCGGAGACACGCTTTGCCCCGGACGCCGGAACCACCTCCGGCTCCCGCCAGACCCTGATTACCGGGGAGGCGGTACGTCGGGCCTGCGTGGATTTGGTGGAGGCCCTCCAGGGCCGCCCCCTCTCCGCCCTGAATGGGCAGGAGTTCCGCGGGGAATATCTGGCCGCCACAGACCCCTTGGGCAGCCCGAAAAAGAACCCTGTCTCCCATGTGGCCTACGGGTTTGCCACCCAGGTGGTCTGTCTGGATGAGACGGGCAGGATTGAAAAGGTAGTGGCCGCCCACGATGTGGGGCGGGCCGTCAACCCCCTCTCTGTGGAGGGACAGATTGAGGGCGGCGTTGTTATGAGCCTGGGCTATGCCCTGACGGAGGACTTTCCGCTGGACCACGGCCGGCCCACAGCCAAGTTCGGTACCCTGGGTCTTTTGCGGGCCAACCAGGTGCCGGATGTAGAGAGCATTATTGTCGAAAAAAACAGGGACAGCCTGGCCTATGGCGCAGTGGGCATTGGGGAAATTACCTCCATCCCCACGGCCCCCGCCGTCCAGGGGGCCTACTACGCCTATGACGGCATTTTCCGCACCTCCCTGCCGCTGGAAGGCACCCCCTACAGCCGGAAAAAGAAAAAATAATACGGCCCCCCGCGTCGAAACCTGTTGGAAATTCTTGCGAATACACCGGCGGCATGGTAAAATAGCTGCAGCCGCAAAGTGGCTGTTCTGCTAATATACCAACTGCAGCTGCGCAGCAGCGTCCGGATTTGCCGGAAAAGGAGGAGAAACCATGCCGCCCCTGGCCTTGGAAAAGGAAACAGTTTTACATACTTTTGCCCCGCGTTTTGACAGCATTTTGGTTTTGGATACGGAGACCTCCGGTCTGGATTTCAAACGGGATGAGATTATCGAAATCGGCGCAGTCCTCCTGGAAAACCAGGGGGATGGCTTTGCAGAAAGCCAGAGCCTCAGCTGTCTGGTACAGCTGAGCCCTGGCCGGCGCCTCCCGGAGAAAATTACAGAGCTGACGGGCATTACCCAGGAAGATTTGCGCCGCAACGGCATCAGCAAGGAAGCCGCGGGCAGTCAGCTGGCCGGCCTCTTTCAGGGGG
>CAZRNK010000002.1:0-19021 GCA_964601435.1 uncultured Oscillospiraceae bacterium
AACAGCGACTTCACCAGATTGAAGAGGTCGCTGATTTCCTGCACAATAATTACCAGGGTAATGACCAGCCCTGCCAGCGTGGTCATCAGCGCCTGCTCGTCCCGCCCGGAGCGGGAGAGGAGCAGGTTCAGCACCGCCACCAGAATGCCTACCGCCGCGATTTTGAAAATCAGGTCAACTTCCATCCGCCACACTCCTTTGTTCACTCCCATCCTATGAACGCTCGTCCAAAGGTATGCCAGTGAACCGGACAAAGCTCTGCCATAAGCTCGCTCTGCTGCAAGCCCTCTCCTTCCGCCGGCCAAACAGCCTGCATAAATCCAACCGTGTTTTTTTCGCAGGGATGTGCTATACTGGACTGGATGCAGCAAAATGTGAAAATATGGAGGAAACAGCCATGTACGAGCTGATACAGGTCTCGCCCAACGCCTATTACATCCAAAGCCCGGCAAAAATTGGCATTGTCCGCCTGGATGAAAGCGCAGTCTGCCTCATTGACAGCGGCAGCGACAAGGACGCGGGCCGAAAGGTCCGAAAGATTCTGGACGCCAACGGGTGGAAACTCCAGGTCATCTACAACACCCACTCCAACGCTGACCACATTGGCGGCAACAAATACCTCCAGGGACAGACGGGCTGCAAAATCTACGCGCCGGGCATCGAGTGCGCCTTTACCCGCTATCCCATTTTGGAGAGCGCCTTCCTCTATGGCGGCTATCCTTTTCAGGATTTGCGCCACAAATTCCTCCTGGCCCAGGAGAGCGATGCGGAAGAGCTGACAGAGGATGTCCTGCCGGCGGGTTTCTCCTCTATCCCCCTGCCGGGGCACTTTTTCCACATGGTTGGGTTCCGCACGCCGGAAAATATCGTCTATCTGGCCGACTGCCTCTCCAGCCGGGAGACGCTGGAAAAATACCGGATTGGCTTCCTCTACGATGTGGCTGCCTATCTGGAAACCCTGGAAAAGGTCCAGTCCATGGAGGCAGCGCTGTTTATCCCGGCCCACGCCGAGCCCACAGACAACATCGCCCCTCTGGCCCGGTACAACATGGATAAGGTCTGGGAAGTGGCGGAGAAAATCACGGCGCTGTGTGCCCAGCCCGCCAGCTTTGAGGACATTTTGCAGCGGCTGTTTTCCGATTACACCCTGACTATGACCTTTGAGCAGTACGCCCTGGTGGGCAGTACAGTCCGCTCCTACCTGAGCTGGCTGAAGGATACCGGCCGAATCCGGGCGGGCTTTTCGGAAAACCGCCTCCTGTGGGAAAAAATCTAGCCGGAGGAACAGGCACCCCCCTCCGCTTCCCAAAGAACCCGGGAAAAGAGATGACAAAAAAAGCGCCTGCACACCCCATAAAGGGGCGTGCAGGCGCTTAGCTTGTCTAGTTGTCGAAAAATCCCTATGGGCAGCCTGCCCCGGCAAAGCATCCACGCTTATTTCGCCAGAGCCGCCGGCCGAACTGCCTCTGCCCGGGTAAAGGACGTCGCCGCCTCCGGCGCACTGTGTACATAGCAGCGGGGCATTCTCCCGCCCAGACGGCTCAGAAGCTCATTGGAGATGGTTCTGGCCCAGCCGGAGAGCTGCGCCGCCGGGATTTCTTCCGTCCCGGAGCGGCCCAGAATCACCGCCTCATCCCCAGGTAAAACGCCGGGGATATCGGTGACATCCACCGCCGCCATGTCCATACACACCCGCCCCAGATAGGGAGCGCGCCGTCCATGCAGGAGGACATAGCCGCCGCTGCCGGAGAGGCTCCGGGGCAGGCCGTCGGCATAGCCGATGGTGAGGATGGCGGCCCGGGTCTCTGCCTCCGCTGTAAAGGCGCGGCCATAGCCCAGGCTCTCCCCCGCCGGGAGCGTCACCACATGGGCCACACGGGCATGGATACTCATCACCGGGCGGAGCCCGGCGGCGCGCACCGCCTGGGATTCCGGGGAGGAGTCCACGCCATAGAGGGCCACCCCCGCCCGGACAGCCCCATAGGCCGCCTCGGGGAAATTCACAAGGCCGTAGCTGCTCTGGGCATGGGGACAGGGCGGCTCCAGTCCCTGTGCCCGGATGGCCGCGAGCAGGGAGTCGAAGCGCCGGAGCTGCACCCGGACGAAGGTCGCGTCTTCCTCCTGCGTCCCGTCCGCCGTAGCCAGGTGGGTAAATATCCCCGTCACCGCAAGGCGCCTGCTGCGCAGCAGGGTGCAAATTTCCGCCGTGTCCTGCCAGGGCAGCCCCAGGCGGTGCATCCCCGTGTCAATTTTCAGCTGCACCCGGACCCGGCCGCCGGCGGCCAGGAGGCCGGACGCGTATTTGGCGTCTACGACGGTCTGGGTCAGCTTCCAACGCCGGAGGAGCGGCGCCTGCCGCGGGTCTGTCCAGCCCAGAATCAGGATTTCACCCGTCACGCCGCCCCGCCGCAGGGCAACTGCCTCGTCCAGGGTCGCCACGCAGAAGGACTGCACCCCCAGGCGGCAGAGCGCCCGCCCCAGTGCCACCGCCCCATGGCCATAGGCGTCCGCCTTTACCACGGCCATGAGCTTTCCCGCCGGGGGCAGCGCAGAGCGGAGCTGGGCCACATTGTGGGCCAGGGCATCCAAATCCACCTCTGCCCAGGCCCGGCCCCGGGGCGCGCTCTGCCGCCGCAGGCGCTTCAGGGCCCAGGTGAGGACACCGGCCGCCACGGCGCTGAGGGTGCACACCGCCAGGTAGTGGACAAGGCTCTGCTCCACCAGGATGTCCCAGAGGCCCAGCACCCGCGCCGCACCCCGGACGGCCAGGATACACGCCGGGTGGAGGATATATACCCACAGCGCCCACTGCCGGAGCGCCGGCCGCTCCCGCCCGGGGGTGGCCAGGAGGGCGGCAAACAGGCACACCGAGGCCAGCGGCAAAAGGAGATACATGCTGTCGTGGCGCTGCCAATGGGCGGCGCGGAGCAAAAAGGCCTCGATGCTCATGGCCGCCAGGGCAAGGGCGAAGGCGCCCCAGGCCCAGCCGGGGCGGAGGGTACCCTTCCGCTCCCGGAGCAGCGCGCCCAGGGTCAGAAACAGCGGCGCGTAGAAGAGGCCGCAGCGGGTATAGCCTATCGCGCCCAGAAGTGCGTCATAGCCCGCCCGCAGCGCCGGTATAGCGCCTGTGAAGCCATAATAGCTGTCCCCCGGCAGTCCCAGAAGGTACAGCGCCGCAGCGGCGGCCAGGCACAGCCCTCTGCGGCCGGTACGTCCCAGGGCATACACCACCGCCGCTCCCAGCATGGCTCCGGGGAAATACCAGAGGTGGTAGAACGTCCCCTCCAGCGCAACCGCCCGGAAAAGCCCCCAGAGGGAAAGCCCCTGCAGCTGCCCGGCATATACATTTACCGGCAGGTATAAAAGCATGGACAGGAGATAGAGCCCCCCCATTTTCTTCAGGAAGGGCCAGAGGGTACCGGAAAAGCAGGCCGTCCGCTCGAAGAAGCCGCCCATGGAAAAATAGCCGCTGGCCATGAGGAAGAAGGGCACCGCCAGCCGCCCCAGTACCCGGCAGAGGAAGAAGTCCGCCCCATCGGAGAAGGAGGCCAGGGGCGAGGTGTGGATGGCCACCACCAGCAGCGCCGCGCCAATCCGGAAGGCATCCAGGCTCCCGGTCCTGCGCCCCGCCGCCATCAGGCGGCCCTCCAGATGGTCAGGATGAAGCCATCTACATTGTTGCCCGAGACCTGAACCGGCACGTCCGCCGGCACAGCCACCGCCGTGGCCGCCCCCTCTGCGCGCTGGAATGCGATTTCAATCCGGCGGCCTCCGGCCTCCCATACCAGAGGCCGCGCCAGGGAAAAGGCCCGGAGAAAGTCCACATACTCCTCCAGCGCCAGGGCCTCCCGCTCCATAATTGCGGAGTGGGGATAGCCCACATACCGGAAGTGCCAGGGCTCGCAGCTGATTTCCGTTATGGCCTCCTTCCCCTGCTGGTAGCGCTGGATGAAGCCATAGCGCCCCGCAATTTCCCGAAACCTGCCGCAGATGCCCGTTTCCGGAAACGCCGGGCGAATCCAGTCAATCTCCGGCCGGTTCTCCGCCAAATCCACCGCCAGGCCTGTCTCGTGCTCGCTGCACCCGGGCAGGGCCACAAATTGGCGGGTAAAGTCCGCCCCGTTCTCCCGGAGGGAGGCCGCGTATAGGGCCTCCTGCTCAGCGTGGGCGCGCCAGCCGCTGGCGGCGCAAATCTGCCCCCCCGCCCGGATGTCCGCAAGGGCCTGGCGGAGCATGGCCGCCGTCCGCTCCTCCAGGAACACGCCCTCGCTCAGCCGCGTCAGCTTGCCCGTCGCGCCTGTCACCGGGTGCCGGGCATTGACCAGAATCAGGTGTCCCCGTCCCAAATCCGTCTCCTGCAAAACCATCGTTTTGGTGTTGACTGCTGTTCGCTTCATGCTTTCACCGCCAAATCAATCAGTCTGTCCAGCAGCTCCCCGAAGGGCATCCCCGCCGCCGCCATCATGCTGGGGTAGCGGCTGTGGGCGGTAAAGCCGGGGATGGTGTTGACCTCATTGAACACAATTTCTCCCGCCGGGGTCAGGAAGAAATCCACCCGGGCCAGGACGCTGCAGCCCAGAGCGGCATAGACCGTCCTGGCCGCGGCGCACACCGCCGCTGTCTGCTCCGGCGTAATCCGGGCCGGCACATGGATGCTGGAAGTAATCAGGTTGTATTTCTCTTCGTAATCAAAAAATCCGGAGGCGAGCTCCACCTCGTCCACTGCGCCCACCGTCAGCTCCCGGCCCCGGCCCATGACGGCGCAGCCCACCTCAAAGCCCGGTATGGCCTCCTCTATCATCACGCTGTCGTCATGGGCGAAGGCCTCCGCCACCGCCTGGCACAGCGCGGCGGGCCGCTCCACCCGGCTGATACCGAAGGAGGAGCCGGCGCGGACCGGCTTGACAAAGACGGGATAGCCCAGTTCCTCCGCCGCCCGATAAAAGGCCTCCATGGCCTCCCCCCGGCCAAAAACTGCACTCCGAGGCACCCGGATGCCCGCCAGGGACGCCAGGGCGTGGGCCCGGTCCTTGTCCATGCACAGGGCAGAGGCCAGGGTGCCGCAGCCCACCACGGGAACCCCAATGAGCTCCAGCAGCCCCTGGACGGTGCCGTCCTCCCCGTTCTTCCCATGGAGAACGGGAAAGGCCGCGTCAAAGGGAATTTTCTCAATCTTCCCCTCCCTTTCCACCAGCAGCTGGCCGCAGCCCCTGTCCAGAGAGAGGGTGCAGGGCACGCTCCCCCGCTCCCAGGTATCTGTGGGGATATCCTCCGTGTCCCCGGTAAAGAGCCGCCAGGCCCCTTTCCGGGTAATGCCCAGGAGTACCATCTCATACTTCTCTTGATTTAAGTGGGTAATCACACTGTAGGCAGATTCCAGGGAAACGGGGTATTCACTGGAGCAGCCGCCAAACACGAGTAACAAACGCAGTTTCTTCGCCATAGTGTTCGCCTCTCTTTGGTATTCTAACGGGGCACGTCCCCGCCGGCATCATTATCCTACCAAAGCCGAGGGAAAAAGGTTTGCGCTTTTCTTCAAGGAATTCTTACAGTTCCAAAACCAAAATCCTACGATTTTCTTACAGGCGCACCGCACAAAAAAATCCCCCGGAATTTCCCTACCAAAGAGGGAAATTCCGGGGGATTTTTCGTTCAAATTCCTTATTTCATAAACATCCGAATCATCCGCAGCTTTTTCTCCCCATAGGGGTGGTAGCGCATGGGCAAATCCAGCCAGGTGGATTTTTTTACGATGCTCCGGTAATGGGTAAAGGTCTCAAAGCTTTTCTTGCCATGGTAGCTGCCCATGCCCGAGTCCCCCACGCCGCCGAAGGGCATGTGGGAAGTGGCCAGATGGATGATGGTATCGTTGATGCATCCGCCGCCGAAGGAGCAGCCCTCCAGAACCCTTTTCTCCGTCTCCGCGCTGGCAGTAAAAAGATAGAGGGCCAGGGGCTTTGGACGCCGGCGGACAAACGCAATCGCTTCCTCCAGTGTCCCATAGGAAATCATAGGCAACACCGGCCCGAAAATCTCCTCGCACATAATGGGGCTCTCCGGGTCTGTCTCATCCAGCAGCGTAGGGGCAATAAAGCGCCTCCCGTCGTCCGTTTCCCCGCCCAGGAGCACCGTCTGGCCCGCCAGCAGTCCTTTGACGCGCTGATAGTGCTTCTCGCTGATGATAACCGGCATATTGCTATAGTCCCCGTCGGGGAAAAACTCCGAGAGCGCCTTCCGAAAGGCGTCGACAAAGGCCGCCTTTACATCCCGGTGAATCAGCAGATAGTCCGGCTCCACGCAGGTCTGGCCGGCGTTGAGCACCTTGCCGAAGGCAATCCGCCGGGCGGCCAGGGGGATATTGGCCGTCTCATCCACAATCACCGGGCTCTTTCCGCCCAGCTCCAGGGTCACGGGGGTCAGGTGCTTTGCAGCGGCTGCCATAACCACCTTGCCCACGGCCACACTGCCGGTAAAGAAGATATAGTCAAACTTCTCCTCCAGCAGGGCGCTGTTCTGTGCCCGCCCCCCTTCCACCACGGCGATGTATTCCGGCGGAAAGGCCTCCCCCAGGATTTTGGCCAGGGCGGCACTGGTGGCGGGGGCATAGGCCGAGGGCTTCACCACCGCACAGTTCCCGCCGGAGATGGCCCCAACCAGGGGATTGAGGCAGAGCTGGACTGGATAGTTCCAGGGGGAGAGGATGAGGGCCGTCCCATAGGGCTCCGGGGATTGAAAGCTCTTGGCATGGAACTGGGCCAGGGGCGTAGGGACCCGCTTGGGCCGCATCCAACCGGCCAGATGCCGCTTGTGAAAGCGGATTTCCTCCAGCACGAGCCCCGTCTCGCACATATAACTCTCCATGGGTGCCTTGTTCAAATCCTCCTCCAGCGCCTGGAAAATCAGTGCCTCCTGGCGCTGGAGCGCCTGACGCAGCGTCTCCAGCGCATGCAGCCGGAACTCCAGCGGCCGGGTCGCCCCGGTGGCAAAGTAGGCCCGCTGGCGCTCCACGATTTCAGGAATCAACATTTATGCACCTCCCAATTCTTCCACCTGGCGCCGGATGGGCGCCGTAGAAAACGCCGGGGCGGCCGTCTCCGCCCAGGCGGCAAAAGCCGTCCATGCGGCGTCCGCCTCAGCCCGGCAGTCCAGAATCTCAGGCGCCAGGCTCAGCCAGACGCATTTCAGCAGCCAGATGGTAAAAGCCTCCGGCCCGCCGCCGGCAGGGGCAGCATCCAGGAAATACCGGCGGGACTCCAGGCAACGGGCCACATTCCGGGGGATGTCCCCCTTGGCCTCCCGGGTGAACCCCCAGTAGTGCTCCGCCGCGGCGTCCAGCGCCGCAGCGCCCGTCTCCTCTCCCCGGGCTACGGCCGTCCACAGTGCTGCCGCATCCGCCGTACCAGCCTCCGCAAGGGCAGGCCCCAGGCGCTCCGCAGCCTGTGTAAGACGGCGCTGGAAGCGCTCCAGGTCCCCCAGACGCCGGGAGCCGTACAGGCGGTTCAGCGCCTTCCGGCGAATGGCAATGAAGGCGTCCAGCGTCTCGTCGGAGACGCGAATCATTTTGGCGCCCGCCTCTGCGGTGAAGTCCCGGGCCATCAGGGCGCCAGCCACGAAAGAATTGACATCTGCCTCCGCCGCAGCGTCCAGCGCCTCCTGATAAATGGCCAGGGCCCGCACCGACTGCTCAAAGGGGATGCCGGCCCCCAGGCGCCGGGCCACCAGCTCCATCACTGCCAAGTCTTCCCCGGAATAGCTCTGCCGACGGTGGGGGCCCTCCGGCTGCACCAGTCCTGCCTCCGCCAAGGCTGCAGCCTGGGCGGCGGTGAGGCCGCTGCGGCGCAGGGCCTCCCCTGTGGAAAGGCGCTCCCCTGCCCCCGGCCCGCCGGATTTATGGATGGCGTCCAGGAGCATCAAATCCGTGGCCCTCGGGCCGCCGGCCTCCAGCAGATTTTTGATAACGGAGAGGGGATAAAACCGCTCCTTCTGCAGCGAGCGGATTCGGTGTATGGTCTCCACTGCAGCCGGGTCATAGTAGGCCATATTCCGCCCGGTTTTGCACGCGGGGCGGATGAGCCCCTCCTTTACATAGAACTTCACGGTGGAGAGGCTGACGCCGGCAGCCCGAGCCAGCTCCCCCACTTTCATCAATCCGGAAACATCGGGTTTCTCTTTTTTCATTGGCAATCCAAAACAATTTTAATGACATCTGGGGGATTGGCCAGGGCCAGGCGCATGGCGTCCTTATACCGCTCCAGGGGGAAATGGTGGGTGACAAAGCCCTCCACGCTGTAAAGGCCGTCACGTATCCACTCCTGCGCCAGGTCAAAGGTATAGAGGCTGCGTCCCTGCCAGTGCTCCATGCCGTGGGCATCCACGCCGATGAGCTTAAGCTCCTGCCACCAGATGGGGCTCTCGTCAAAGGTGATGGCGTTCATGTGGTGGCCAATCTTCACGAAAACACCCTTGGCCCGGAGCAGCCGCAGGCCCGTGTGGTTGGACCAGTCGCCGCCGATGCAGTCATAAATCCGGTCGAAGCCGCCGAAGAAATACTTGTTCCCCTGCATGCCGGTATAGATTTCGCTGCCCCCTGTTGCCTTGGCCGTAGCCTCATAGGGGTCGCCGGAGAGCACATGGTCCGCGCCCAGCTTCTTGGCGAAGTCCTGCTTGGTCTTGACCCGCTCCATAATCCAGACCTCGCAGTCCGGCTCCACAATCTTGATGGCCTGCACCACCCCCAGGCCGATGGTGCCGCAGCCCATAACCAGGATTTTCTCCCCTTTTTTCGGCGGCGCGCAGAGCACCGCATGGATGGAGACGCAGCTGGGCTCCACCATAACAGCCTGCTCATCGCTGAGCTCGTCATACACCCGGGCCAGGCCCTTGGCGGGGTAGATAAAGCTGTCTCCGAAGCCCGCGCCGGTGTCCGGCAAATCATAGGGGGAGGGTGCGCCGTAGTTCAGGCAGAAGTTATAGTCCCCCTCCTGGCAGTAGTGGCAGCGGTCCCGGATGCCCTTGGTGTCGCACCCGGACATATAGGCCCGGATGGTCACTCGGTCGCCTACTTTAAACTCTGTCACTGCGCTGCCCACCTCTGTGACAACGCCCACATTCTCGTGGCCCAGGTAGGTGCGCTTGGAGCCGGGAATGGGCTCAAAGGCGGAGTTGGTGCCGGTGGTGGCCTTAAAGAAGCTCATATCTGTGCCGCACAGGCCGCAGGCGATGTTTTTCACCCGCACCCAATCGTCCGCCGGCAGGGGCGGATCCGGCAGGTCTGTGGCAAATTTCACCGCGTTGAGCCCCGTGTACAGCAGGCCCTTCCAGCACTTGGCCGCAAATTTGGTGGCCAGCACCCGGGGGATGTCCTTTTCAAAATAAATCGTCTTCAAATTCTCTCTTGCCTCCTCTCTCAGGCTGTCTCCAGGCGCGCTAGGTGAGCATGCCCTGGAGGATAGCCATGTAGTCGTTGAGATAGCAGGCGTACTCCGGGCTGCCAAGGGTCTCCACATAGCCCTTTTCCACGCCCTCTACAAACTCCACTTCCTTTTGCAGGACCTTCAGCGCCCCCTCCACGCTCTTAAAGCAGAAGTGGACAAAGGGGCTGCGCCGGGCGTATACGCCGTGTCCGGACTTGGACTGCCCCGCCTTGATGCGCAGATAGCAGGCAATGTAATTGGGGTCGCCGTCGTGGGCCACGGTGAACTGGTAGATGCGGTCCGGCTGCCGCTGGCAGAACTCCTGCATGTCCGGGTCCCCCAGCTTGTTATACTGGCTCAGGGCCCGGGTAATCATATACAGGCTGCATTTGACCTTCAGCGCCTGGCCGGCAAAGTCCTTGGGGTTTTTCTTCGGGGACATAATCATCAGCCCCATCAGCACCGACAGCACCGGCGGCAGCAGGCTCAGCTTCCCCTTAATCGACGGGATGGCCAGGCCGCCCCGGAGCAGGGCGTTCATTTTCTCCACGCTGGAGAAGGTCAGCGTCAAATCCGCCTTTTCCGCCGGCCCCGGCACAACGGTGACCTTGCCGCAGTCAAAAATCAGGTGGCAGCACAAAAGCTCGCCGTCATTTTTCGCACCGAACTGTACCGTGGCCCGGAGCTTTTCAAATTTTTTGTGTAGCTTGGGGTCGTCGTCCAAAAGCACCTGCATGGTGGGAAAGGCGGCATTGAAAAACAGCTTCGCGGTCATAATATCCTGCTGAGATGCTGGCATATATGTATCCCTCCTTGTCTCCCGCGAGAATCCTGGCGGGACGGCGCCTATTCGTCGTCCCAGTTTTCGTCCGCCTCAAACTCCATACCCAGCATTTCCCGGACTTTATCCACAATCCCGTTGGCGTCCAGTCCATAATAGGCGTACAGGTCCTCGGCATAGCCAATGGCGGCAAAGGTGTCCTGGATGCCGTGTTTTTTGAACACACAGCCCTTGCCAGACTCGGCAATGACGCTGGCTACGGCGTCTCCCAGGCCGCCCAGCACATTGTGCTCCTCCACGGTGAGAATCCGCCGCGTCTCCGTGACGGCCTTGAGGATGGCCTCCCGGTCCAGGGGCTTGATGGTGTGCATATTGATAACCCGCACGCTCACCCCGTCTGTCTCTGCCAGGGTCCTGGCGGCGTTCACCGCCTGGAGCACTGCAATGCCGCAGCAGATGATGGTTAGGTCTGTGCCTTCCCGCATGGTGATGGCCTTGCCAATTTCATAGGTATAGTCGTCGCTCTCATAGCAGGGCGGCTCAAAGCCCCGCCCGATGCGGATATACACCGGCCCCGGGGTATCCACGCAGGCCTGCACTGCCTTACTGGTCTCGATGCCGTCCGCCGGACAGATGACCGTCATGTTGGCCATGGAGCGCATAATGGCGAAGTCCTCTGTGCAGTGGTGGGTGGTGCCCGCATGCCCAAAGGAGATGCCCGCATGGGTGGCGATAATCTTGACTGGCAGGTTCTGATAGGCAATATCCGTGCGCACCTGCTCCCCGGCCCGGAGGCAGGTGAACACCGCCATGGTGGAGGCGAAGGGAATCAGCCCCGCTTTAGCCAGGCCCGCGGCGATGCCGAACATATTCTGCTCCGCAATTCCCACATTGAAAAATCTGTCCGGAAATTCCTTTTCAAAATGGACGATGGCGGTGGTTTTGGCCAAGTCCGCCGTCAGCCCTACAATTTTGTCGTTGTGCTTGCCCAGCTCCGCCAGTGTCCGGCCATAGATTTCCCGGGCTGTCATCGTGGCGGCATCGTAGGCATTCCAGTTTGTTCCTGTAACTACTGCCATTTTCTCCTACCTCCTTTTAACCCTGATGCAGGATGGATTCCTTGGCCTGGGCGCACAGCTTGGAGTCAGCGGAGGCATAGTGCCAGACTACGTTGTTCTCCATGAAATCAACGCCCTTCCCCTTGATGGTGTGGGCCAGAATCAGCACCGGCTTGTCTGTGGCGGCCCAGGCCCGCTCCAGGGCGGCGTCCAGCTGGTCGAAGTCATGGCCGTCCACCTCGATGACCTCCCAGCCAAAGGAGCGCCATTTCTCCGTAAAGGGCTCCAGGCCCATCACGTCCTCTGTCAGCCCGTCAATCATCAGGCGGTTGCGGTCCACAATGCCGATGACGTTGCCCAGCTTGAAGTGGGCTGCGGACATGGCCGCCTCCCAGATGCTGCCCTCGCAGCACTCGCCGTCGCCCATGAGGCAGACGGTCTTCCAGTCTTTCTTCAAATACCGCGCCCCAAGGCCAAGGCCCACTGCCATGGAGAGCCCGTGGCCCAGGCTGCCTGCGGAGGCGTCGCAGCCGACCACCTTATTGGAGTCCGGATGCATGGCAAAGGGGGAGCCGAAGTGGTTGAAGGTCTTCAGCGTATCCTCCGGGAAAAAGCCCCGCTTGGCCAGCACCGGGATGTATCCCGCCGCGGCGTGTCCTTTGGACAGGATAAACCGGTCCCTGTCCTCCCATTGCGGCCTGGCGGGGTCAATGTTCAGGTATTTAAAGTAGAGGATTGTCATAATATCCATCATACTCAGTGACCCGCCCACATGGGCGCCGCCGGACCATGCCATTACGTCGATTACCGTCAGGCGCAGCTCCTGGGCGATTTTTTCCAGGCGCTGCTTCTCTTCCATGCTCAATGCCATTCCCGTTACCTCCTTCATAATGTTGTATTTGCGCAATTGTGGAGAGTGGATAGTTCTACTCTCCACTTTTATTCTAGTATAGTATTTTTATGCATCGTGCGCAACTGTTTTGCCAAACAAGTCAAAAATTCGGTGGTTTTCACGAAAACATCCGCGTTTTTGCACAAAAAAGCGACCGTATTTCGATACGGCCGCTTTTCAGTCTGTCAAAAACCTGTATGCTCAGAGAGATTTTCAGTAGTGGATAGGCTTTTCTATTTTGCGATTAAATATTTCTGACGGGAAACATTCCCCAATCAGCCCTGTTCCGGCGGCCCCTCCCTGGGCAGCAGGAGCGTAAAAATCACCTGCTCATCCCGGCTGTCGGCCGTGATGCTGCCGCCGTGGAGGGTAACAATCTCCTTGGCGATGGCCAGCCCCAGGCCAGCGCCCCCGGATGCAGTGCCCCGGGCACTGTCCAGGCGGTAAAACTGCTCAAAGAGGTGTCCCAGCTTTTCCTTCGGAATGGTGGCCCCCTGATTGATAAACTTCAACACCACCAGGTCGCCGTCCAGAATCGCCTGGACCTGTATTTCCGTGTCCGGATAGCTGTAGTTCACCGCGTTGCGCAGCAGATTATCAAAGACCCGCTCCAGCTTGTCCGCATCGCAGAGGATTTCCATATCCGGCGGTAAATCCAGGGCATAGGTGAGGCCCTTGGTATCGAAAATCGGCTGAAACTCCGAGGTAATCTGCTCCAACATCCGCGTCAGGTTGACACGGCGGAGCTCCAGCGTCAGATGGCTCAGGCTGAAGCGGGTGATGTCGAAGAACTCATTAATCAGCTCCTCCAGCCGCTCGGCTTTGTTCAGGGCAATCCCCAGGTACTTTGCTTGAAGCTGGGGAGAAATCTCCGGCTCATCCCGCAGCAGGGTGAGATAGCCAATCACCGAGGTCAGCGGAGCTTTCAGGTCATGGGCCAGGTAGACGATGAGGTCATTTTTCCGCTGCTCCGCCTCCCGGGCCAGCTGGGCATTGCGCAGGGAGGCCTGCTTGCTGCGGTTAAACTGGTTTTCCACCTGCACCAGCTCCGCCGGGAGGCTAATCAGCTCCTCACTGTCGGAGGCCAGCAAATCCCCGGCCTGAACCATGGCGTCAATATACCCCAGGGTCCGCCGCCAGTAGTAAAAGAAAATCACCAGTACGCCGCCCACGCCCATCACCACCAGCAGCAGGCCGGAAATGCTCCCCAGATACCGCAGGATGCGATAGAGGAGCTCATCCCCCTGCCAGGGAATGGAGGCCGAGAAAATCATCGCGCCGATATAGCAGGCGAACAGCACCAGCAGATAGATGAGCACTGTCCCCATAAACCGGACAAAGATGCTGCCGCTGAGGCGGCCGCTTACGCCGGACTTTTTCTGCTTACTCAATGGTATACCCCACTCCCCACACCGTTTTGATAAATTTGGGTTTCCGGGCCGTCTCGTGCATTTTCTCCCGGAGGCGGGCCATGTGGGCCATGACCGTGTTGTTATTATCCAGATATTTTTCGCCCCACACGGCCTCAAACAGCTCCTCGGAGGACACGACCTTCCCCCGCTTCTGGCACAGATACCAGAGGATGTTGAACTCCATTGGCGTCAGGTTCAGCTCCTCCCCGTAGAGCGTGCATTTGTGCGTCTCCTTACAGATGTACAGCCCCGAGAAATCATACTCCTCTGCAGCCGGCGCAGCCTCCGGGGCATTATAGCGCCGGTAACGGCGAAGCTGGGTCTTGACCCGGGCCACCAGCTCCAGGGGGTTGAAGGGCTTGGTCATATAGTCGTCTGCGCCCAATGTCAGGCCCATAATTTTATCCATGTCCTCAATCTTCGCTGTCAGCATGATGATGGGAAAGAGATGGTTCTCCCGAATCTTCTGACAGAGGGTGAAGCCGTCCATATCCGGCAGCATCACATCCAGCACCGCCAGGGACACCTCCCGCCCCTCCAGGAAGGACAGGGCCGGCACAGCACTGTAAAATTTATGGACCGTATACCCCTCATTGGTCAGGTACAGGGCTACCAAATCCGCAATTTCCACTTCATCGTCTACAACCAGAATTTCTTTCCGCTCCATACGCTGCTCCTCCGGTGGTTTTGGCCCGGGCCCGCAAAAAGGAAAGGCAAAGCGTACCCGGCAGTGTGTGTATTGGCATCATCCGCGGTTCCGGCTGCAAGCCGGGAGCGGACCGCGCCATTACATGGTATAATAGCTGCTTTGCGGCTGTTATACCACGGGCGCGAAGCGCCTCGTGGTATATTGGCATCGTCCGCGGTTCCGGCTGCAGGCCGGGAGCGGACCGCGCCATTACATGGTATAATAGCTGCTTGCAGCTATTATACCAGAGTTCCCGAAAAAATGTCTCGGTTCTTCTTGCAAAATTCTTAATTTTTTCTGACTTTCCCGTTTCATGATGAACCATAAAGGAAAAACCCGCCCGGTACGCTCGTACCGGGCGGGTAAAAATTTTCAGATGGGCTTATTTTTTCGACTTCGGGAAGTAGACCGTAACACAGGTCCCCTCCCCCGGCGTACTGTCCAGGCTGACCTCGGCGCCGTGATAGGAGGCGGCATGCTTCACAATCGAGAGGCCCAGGCCAGTGCCTCCGATTTTCCGGGAGTGGCTCTTGTCCACCCGGTAGAAGCGCTCAAAGACCCGGCTCTGATGCTCCGGTGCAATGCCGATGCCCGTATCCGCCACAGACAGGTACACCCCGTCTTCCCGCTCCTCCACCTTTACTGTAACCTTCCCATCGGGGCGGTTATACTTGATGGCGTTATCGCAGAGGTTATAGAGCAGTTCCTCCAGCAGCGGCTCGGAGCCGGGGACTGTGGCCGCAGCCCCAGACAGCGTCATGGTAACCCCGGCCCGCTCCGCGGCCTCCCGGAGCCGCTCCAAAACTGTCTCCGCCAGGGCATACAGGTCCACAGGCTCCATGGGCTCCACCTCGCCCCCCTCGTCCAGCTGGGAGAGCTTGATGATGTCATTGACCAGTCCAATGAGGCTCTGGGCCTCGTCATAGATGTTCCCCGCAAAGTGGGTCACATCCTCGGGCTTTACAAAGCCGTTTTTCAGCATTTCCGCCGTTCCGGATATCACCGTCAGCGGCGTTTTCAGCTCATGGGAGACATTGGCAGTAAACTCCCGCCGGAGCTGCTCACGCTCCTGGCGCTCTGTTACATCCATGAGCAACAGTACCGCACCGGAGACATGCCCAGACTCCTGCACCGGGTTGGCCAGCAGCTCATAGGTCCGCTCCCCCAGGGCCAGGGTCTGGATGTTGTGCTTGCCGGAGAGGGCCAGCTCCACCGCCTGGCGGAAATGCTCGCTGCGGTTCAGGAGCAGGACGCTCTCGCCCATGGTGCCCTTGCCGCCTAAAAGCTGCCGGGCACTGGTATTCCAGGACAGAACATTCGTGCGCTCGTCAATGACCACCAGACCCTCCTGCATATTCTCCGTAATGGCCTCAAACTCCCGCTGTTTGCGCCCCAGCTCCTCCATCTGCGTCTGAATCAGGCTGTTCTGGTTGTGCAGCCGGCTCAGAAGCGGCGTCAGCTCCGCATAGGTTTCCGCATCCTCCGGATGCTGCAAATCCAGCTCCGCCAGGGGGCGGACAATCCGCTTCGACAGCCGCCGCGCCAGAAGCAGCGCCAGCACAACCGCCATCAGCACAATCAGCAGCAGCGAGGGCACCAGGCCCAACAGCATGGCAAACACCGTATCATGGGTAATGGCCAGGCGCAGCACCGTCCCGTCGTCCAAAAGGCGGGCATAGTAGACAGTGCGCTCCGACATGGTGGAGCTGTAACGGGTAACTTCTCCTTCCCCGTCTGCAAGGGCCTCCATAATCTCCTCCCGGTCGGCGTGGTTTTCCAGCTCCGCGGCCTCCGCATCACTGTCATACAGGACTGTTCCATCTGCCGCAATCCAGGTAATGCGGTTTTCCGGATTCAAGCCGGAAAAATATGCCTCGCCGCTTGTCTCCATACCCTGGGCAACCAGGTCCGCCTCCGTTCGCAGGCTCACATGGATTTGCTCACTGAAGTAGCTGTAGAGCACCCCCATAATCAGCGCCAGGCTGGCCACCAGCACCAGCAGCACTGTCAGCAAAGTCGATTGGAAAATTTTCTTCGTCATCTGTCTTCCTGCTCCTTCAGCTTATACCCCACGCCCCGAACTGTTTCAATCAGGCTTCCGCTCACCCCCAGTTTCTTCCGGAGGGTACGGATATGGACATCCACGGTGCGGCTCTCCCCGTCAAAGGTATAGCCCCACACCTGGTCCAAAAGCTGGTCCCGGTTAAAGACAACGCCGGGATTTTTTAAGAAGAGGCACAGCAGTTCAAATTCTTTTAAAGTCAGCGGCACCGTCTCATCCCCTACCCGAACAATATGCTTTGCCGGGCAGACATACAGCGGGCCCAACTGATACTCCACATCCGTCCCCTCGCCCCCGGTCCGCCGGAGCAGCGCCCGAATCCGGGCCAGAAGCTCCATAATGCCAAAGGGCTTGGGCAGATAGTCATCGGCGCCGGCATCCAGCCCCACCACCTTGTCGTATTCTGTGCCCTTTGCAGTGAGCATCATCACCGGCACCTTACTGGTGGCTGGATTCTGGCGCAGGCGTCGAAGGATGTGGAGGCCGTCCTCCCCAGGCAGCATAATGTCCAGCAGCACCAAGTCCGGTGTCCGCCGCCCTACTGCCGCCCAGAAGGACTCTGCTTCGGAAAAGCCCTGCGCCTCCATTCCCTGGCTGGAAAGGGTATACAGAACAAATTCCCGGATGCTGTTGTCATCCTCCACAAAGTAAATCATATTCCTCCATGCCTCTCTTCCTATTTCTCGTCCTCCGGCGTACGGTCTTTGGGGTGAACGCCGGTAATGGAAAACTCCACCCACTCACCCACATTGACGGCGTGGTCGCCGATGCGCTCAAAGTACTTGGCAACCATCAGCAGGTCGGCACAGGTCTCCGCCTCATCGCCGGCTGTAATCAGGCCAATGACTTCATTCTTCACCCGGGAAAAGGCCGCGTCCACGATGTCATCCCCGGCCATCACCTTCCGGGCCAAATCCAAATCCTTCTGTACAAAGGACTCCACGGCCCCCGTGACCATCCGGACCGTTGCCTCGGCCATTTCCTGGATATGGACCTGCTGCGCAGCCTGAGGGCTGACATAGCTGGTCAGCTCTGTGATATCCGAGGCCATGTCCCCAATCCGCTCCAAATCTGAAATCATTTTCAGCGCCGAGGAAATTGTCCGCAGGTCCTTCGCCACCGGCTGCTGATGGAGCAGCAGGCGCAGGCACATGGCCTCAATCTCCCGCTCCTTTTTGTCGATTTCCCCATCGGCGCGCAGGGCCTGCTGGGCCATCTGGGGGTCACCATCCAGAAGGGCCTTGGTGGCGGCGGAAATTGCCTCCTCACACAGCGCCCCCATGGTAATGAGTTCTACATTCAATTGCTCCAGCTGTTCATCAAAATGTCCGCGCATTTTATCCAAACCTCCCCGTAATATAGTCCTCTGTGCGCTTATCGGTCGGCATGGAGAAGATTTGGTCCGTAGCCCCGAACTCCACCAGCTCTCCCAAAAGGAAGAAGGCAGTTTTGTCCGAAATACGGGCCGCCTGCTGCATATTATGCGTGACCATAATGATAGTATAATCTTTTTTCAAATCCAGCGCAAGTTCTTCAATCTTGGAGGTGGAAATGGGGTCCAGGGCCGAGGTGGCCTCGTCCATCAGCAGCACGTCCGGCTCTACCGCCAGGGCCCGGGCAATGCACAGCCGCTGCTGCTGTCCGCCAGAGAGGCTCAGAGCACTCTTTTTCAGTCTGTCCTTTACCTCGTCCCAGATGGCGGCATTGCGCAGCGAGCGCTCCACAATCTCGTCCAGCTTCACCCGGGAGCGGATGCCGTGGGTCCGGGGCCCATAGGCCACATTGTCATAGATGGACATGGCAAAGGGGTTCGGCTTTTGAAATACCATGCCAATCCGTTTCCGGAGCCAGGTTACGTCGATATCCGGGCGGTAGATTTCCTCCCCCCGGTACTGAAGGGAGCCAGTAATGACGACGCCCTCCACCAAATCATTCATCCGATTGATGGTCTTTAAAAAGGTGGATTTCCCGCAGCCGGAGGGGCCAATCAGGGCCGTAATCTCCCGCTCGGGCACATCCATGCAGATGCCCTTGAGTGCCTGATGGCTTCCGTAAAACAAGTCCAAATCCTTGGCACGAAGGATGCAGTTTTCATCCATGGTTTTCTCTCCTTTCAGCCCTTGCGCAGGGCGCGGCCCACCACTTTGGCGGCCAGGTTGATGAGCAGCGTCAAAATCATCAGAATCGCTGCAATGGCAAAGGCTGTATCAAAATCCGCCCGCTCCTTGGCATACACATACAGGGCCACTGTCAGCGTTGCGCCGGAGCTCCGGAAGCTGAAAAAATTCTGGAGTGCTGTTCCCATGCCCGCGGTGAACATCAGCGCCGCAGACTCACCTACAATACGGCCAATGGCCAGAATGCAGCCGGTGACAATGCCGTCCACTGAGCAGGGCAGTACGATGGTGCGGATGGAGTGCCACTTCCCGGCCCCCAGGCCCAGGGCCCCTTCCCGGTAACTCTGGGGCACTGTTTTCAGGCTCTCCTGGGTTGTGCGGATAATGGTAGGCAGCGTCATAATCACCAGCGTCAGCGAGCCGGCAATCAACGTCCGCTGCAGCCCAAGGAAATTGCAGAAGAAAAGCTGGCCAACCAGGGCGTACAGAATGGACGGAATCCCGGAGAGGGTCTCTGTCGCAAACTCAATGGCCGTCACCAGACGCCGGTTTTTTGCGTACTCCGTCAAATAAATGGCCGCACATACCCCCAGAGGCA
>CAZRNK010000002.1:19121-22197 GCA_964601435.1 uncultured Oscillospiraceae bacterium
CTTCGCTGCGCTGGAGACTTTGCTCATTCACGATTTACTCCCCCTCCTTGTCCCGTTTGAGTACAAAGTTCAAAAAGACGTTAATCAGCATAATAAACAGGAACAGCACAAGGCCGATGGAAAACAGCGCCTGGCGCTGGAGGCCGGAGCTGTAGCTCAGCTCGCTGGCCACCGCTGTCGTAAGGAAGCGGACGCTCCGGAACAAAGAGGGCATGTTGGCCACGTTCCCGGCCACCATCAGGATGGCCATGGCCTCGCCGATGGCGCGCCCGATGCCCAGCACTACCGCTGCGGCAATGCCGCTCTTGGCCGCGGGCACAGACACGCGGAAGTAAGTCTCCAGCTCTGTGGCCCCCAGGGCCAGGCTGGCCTCCTCATATTCCTTGGGCACTGCATGCAGCGCCGTCTCCGATACGCTGATAATGGACGGCAAAATCATAACCGCCAAAACAATAATCGCCGCAAACAGGCTGGCCCCGTCCGGGAGATTGAACCACTCCCGCACCGCCGGCACCAGCACAATCATACCCACCAAACCATAGACCACAGAGGGAATGCCCGCCAGCAGCTCCACTGCCGGACGAATGACCGCTGCCACCTTTTTGGGCGCCACTTTTGCCAGGAACACAGCCGTCAGGAATCCAATCGGCACACCAATCACAATGGCCCCGGCTGTTCCGTAAATGGATGTCAGGATAAAGGGCAGAATGCCAAACTGCGGGTCATCTGCTGTAGAGGCCCAGGTCGTGCCAAAGAAAAAGTCCACAAAGCCAATTTCCCGAATTGCCGGGATTCCCGAAACAATCAGATAAACCGTAATCAGCAGGACGAAGCCCACTGCAACCAAGCCGCAGAACAGGAAGATTCCCTGCATCACCCGTTCCACAGTTTTCTTTTTTCTTTTTATTCCCTGCTCCACGGGAACCGCCTTCCTTTCTATTGTTTCTGAAACACCCAAAGGCACGCTTTCGGTCTTCCCGAAAGCGTGCCAGGGAATTCACTGCCCGTCAGGGCGTCACAGCGCCGGCAATCTCAATGACAGAGGCAGCTTCCTCGCTCTGGGCATAGTCCAGGAAAGCCTGGGCGGCCTCAGAGAGCTCTGTGCCGGACTTGGTCACCATCAGGAAGGGGCGCTGGATGGTATATGTACCATCTTTAATAGTAGCTTCGGAGCACACCACACCGTTCACGCTGACGGCCGAAACCGTATCATCCACAGCGGAGAGGGAGGCATAGCCGATGGCGTTGGGGTTGCTGGCCACGTTGGCGACAACATCACCGGTGGAGGTCAGCTCATTGGTATACACGCAGGCATCTTCCACACCGACAATCTCTTCAAATGCGCCGCGGGTGCCGCTGCCGGCCTCACGTCCGATGAAAGCGATGGGAGCATCCGCGCCGCCCAGCTCGGACCAGTTGGAAATCTCGCCGGTAGCAATCTGGGCAATCTGCTCCACGGTCAAATCGGTAACAGTGTTCTCCGGGTTGACGATAATCGCAACGCCATCCAGGGCGACCACATGGCCTTCGGCCCCAGCAGCTTCTTCATCCGCTGTCAGCTCACGGCTGGACAGGCCAATGTCGCAGGTGCCGTCAATGACAGACTGGATGCCAGTGCCGCTGCCAGTACCGCTGTAGTTTACGGTTACATCGGCATTTGCTTCATGGAAAGCCTCAGAAAGTCCCAGGACAACGCTCTCCATAGAGGTGGAGCCGTCCGTATTCACTGTACCGGACAAACCGCTGCCGCTGCTGCAACCCGCCAAAACGGCCACCAGCAGGGCCGCAGACAAAATCGCGCCAAATACTCTTTTCATTTTGTGATTCTCCTTTTATTTTTTGATTTTCCCTTGACGTCGCTCTTAGTATAGAGCGCTTATGTAAAACGCAAAACCAGGCTTTTGTTAAATCCATGTAAAACAAATTTTTCATGTAAAATCCCCTGTTTCCCGGCTCATCCATTGACAATCCGGGCAGAATTCATATAATAAGGATTGAATTGATTTGGAAGTAGGAGATGACAAACACAAATGAGCGAAACCTGTTCTCACAACTGCGACTCCTGCTCCAGCGGCGCCACCTGTGTCCAGCGGGAGCAGACCAGCTTTTTGGAAAGCCCCCTTCCTGACAGCCACATTCGGAAGGTCATCGGCGTGGTCAGCGGAAAAGGCGGCGTTGGAAAGTCCCTGGTCACGTCCATGCTGTCTGTCCTGGCCCGCCGCCGGGGCCAGCGCAGTGCCATTTTGGACGCAGACATCACCGGCCCCTCCATCCCCCGGATTTTTGGCCTGAAAAGCCGTATGACCCAGAATGCCCGGGGCCTGTGTCCGGTAGAAACCGAAACCGGAATCCCTGTCGTGTCCCTGAATCTCCTAGTGGAAAATGAGACTGACCCGGTCATCTGGCGCGGCCCGGTCATTGCCGGCGTCGTCAAGCAGTTCTGGACAGATGTGGACTGGGGCGATGTGGACTGCATGTTTGTGGACATGCCCCCCGGCACCGGGGATGTGCCCCTGACCGTCTTTCAGTCCATCCCGGTGAGCGCTATTGTGATTGTCGCCTCGCCCCAGGAGCTGGTGGGCATGATTGTGGAAAAGGCAGTGAAGATGGCCGAGATGATGGAAATCCCCGTCCTGGGCCTGGTGGAAAACATGAGCTATTTCCAGTGCCCCACCTGCGGCAGCAGCCACTTCATCTTTGGGGAAAGTCACGCAGACGCCATTGCCAGTGCCCACGCCATCCCCTATGTGGCCCGCATCCCCATGGATCCCGCTCTGGCCGCCATCTGCGACGCCGGCCGGATTGAGGATTTCCAGGGCAACTGGCTAGATACGCTGGCCTCCGCCTGTCTGGATGCGTAAATTTCCCGCCTGAATTCCCTGCACCCCCTTTTTCCGGGGGCGGACAAATTTGCCGCCCCCGGAAAAAGCGCAAAGAAAATACTTGACAAACGAAAAAAATCCTGTATAATAGCTCATGCGCGTAGCGGGTTTGTGTAAGGGTAGCACAGCAGACTCTGACTCTGTATGTGAGGGTTCGAATCCTTCACCCGCTGCCAAAGGAAAAACCGTGTAGT
>CAZRNK010000003.1:0-6715 GCA_964601435.1 uncultured Oscillospiraceae bacterium
CTGCTTCCATTTTCATACTATAGAATTGCAATTCCCTTGTAAAGCGAAGCAATATCCACAAAAAATGATATGATAGTCATTCTCCCAACACTACCATCAGATTTTGTTTTTTTCTTTGTAATTTGTAGATTGACAAAAAGATGACAGCATGGTTCATTTAAAGAAAAGTTCATATTTAATTAAAATTTTGAGAGGAGCGAAATTGGCATGAGGAAACCCATTTGTCTGGTGCTGGTCCTGGTAATGATTCTGGCGCTATGCGCCGGCTGCACAGGAAGCGACGGCACGCAAACCCAGGCGCCCGCCGCTACCGAGGCAGCTCCCGTGGCAACAGAGGCGCCGGCGGCAGAAACAACACCTGAACCGGAAGCCCCCGAGACGGAGGCCCCCTCCATGTATCCCCTGGCGGAGCATCAGACTCTGACTGCCATCAGCCCCATTTATGCGCCCCGGGCTGACTGGGCGGTGGACAGCTGGGATGAGACGCCCGGTTACCTGGCCGTCGCGGAGGCCACCAACATCACCGTGGAGATGAACTGCCTGGCCACGGAGCAGTTTGCCAGCAGCGTCAAGATTATGTATTCCAGCGGCGACCTGCCTGACATTGTCCGGGACCCGGCTACAACCATCATCGGCACCATCGATGACATGATTGACAATGAGGTTTTCATCGATTTGCTGCCTCTCCTGCCGGAGTACGCCCCGGATTACTATCAGTATCTGGAAGATACCGGCCTCCTGGCGGACCTGACTACCCCCAGCGGCTATATCGGCTATTTCTATAACATTGAAAGCGAGCCGGCTCTGGGCCTCGGCGGCATGATTCGCCAGGACTGGCTGGATGCCCTGAACCTGGAAACGCCCAGGACCTATGAGGAGTTCCACGACGCCCTCCTGGCTTTCAAAACCGAGATGGGCGCCACGGAGCCCGCCGCCATCTGGCCCAGTGTGGCTGCCACCGGGGAGGCCCTGGCTTCCGGCTTTGACATCTCTGTGCAGACCACCACAGGCATGTACATGAGCGCCGGGGCTTACGGTTTCTATCAGGTGGACGGCGAGGTGAAATACGGCTTCCTGGAGCCGGCATTTCAGGACTGGGTCACCCTGATGCACGACTGGTATGCTGACGGGCTCTTTGCCAGCGACTTTGTCTCCCAGAACGAAAATCCCACCGCCGACACATATAAGAGCAAAATCGTAGACGGCACCTCCGGCCTTATCTGGTCAGACCGGCAGTATATCGACGATTTGAACGCCAACTACGATGCCACCGTTGTGCCCATCTCCGACCCCCGGATGACGGCCGACCAGCAGCTCCATTTTGCCGGGTATAAGGACACCAGCGCCATGGCCGGCTTTGCCATCACCGCCGCCTGTGAAAAGCCGGAGATTGCTGTGCAGTGGTGCAACTACTGGTATACAGATGACGGCGTAATTCTGGCCAACTTCGGCATTGAGGGTGAAAGCTACGAGCGCGATGCCGACGGCACCTACCACTACACCGATTTGGTGCTGAACAACCCGGACGGCTATACCGTAGCCCAGAC
Organism: uncultured Oscillospiraceae bacterium; assembly: GCA_964601435.1. Classification (GTDB taxonomy): domain Bacteria; phylum Bacillota; class Clostridia; order Oscillospirales; family Oscillospiraceae; genus CAZRNK01. The sequence goes on from CAZRNK010000003.1 coordinate 1,548, forward strand.
TTCCTACATCTACGCGTTGAACACCGGCATCGTCATGACCACGGAGCGGGACAGCGCCATGTACAGCGAGGCCTGCATGAACTGCGTCACCGTGTGGAAGGAAGGGCGGGACACCGCCTACCATATTCCCGCCCTGGCCGCCATGAACGTGGAGGAGAGCGAACGCTACAACGCGGTCTTTACGGATTTGAACACCTTCGTCTGCGAGAATCTGACGAAATATGTAGTGGGCGAGGAATCCCTGGACAGCCTGGACAGCTTTGTAGAGGAGCTGTACACCATCGGCGTGCAGGACTGCATCGACGCCTGGCAGAGCGCCCTGGACCGGTATAACGCCCAGCACGCCTAAAGGCCGCATCCCCTTCCCTGGCAAAGACAAAACAAAAACGCGCTGTCTGTTTCTTTCTCAAGAAACAGACAGCGCGTTTTCCATTGTAATAAAGTGGGAACGCCGTACCCTGCGCCTATCCGCCCAGATACGCCTTCTTGACGGCGTCGTCATTGAGCAAGTCGGCGCCGGTGCCGGTGGTGACAATCTTGCCCGTCTCCAGGACATAGCCCCGGTCGGCAATGCTCAGGGCCATCTGGGCATTCTGCTCCACCAGCAAAATGGTGGTGCCTGACTGGTGCAGCCGCTGGATAATAGAGAAAATCTGCTCCACCAGAATGGGCGCCAGGCCCATGGAAGGCTCATCCAGCATCAGCAGCCTGGGGTTGGACATCAGGGCCCGGCCCATGGCCAGCATCTGCTGTTCGCCGCCGGAGAGGGTGCCGGCAATTTGTTTCCGCCGCTCCTTCAGCCGGGGGAACTGCGCATACACCCGCTCCAGCCCAGGCGCAACGGTGGACTTGTTCTGGGTATAGGCACCCATCTCCAGGTTCTCCTCCACGGTCATCTGGAGGAACACCCGGCGCCCCTCCGGCACCAGGGCCAGCCCTTTTTCCACAATCTTATGGGCCGGCACGCCGGAGAGGTTCTCACCCAAAAATTCAATGGAGCCCGTCCGGGAGCGCAGCAGTCCGGCCACCGTGTCCAGCGTTGTGGTCTTACCTGCGCCGTTCGCGCCAATGAGGGTCACAATCTCCCCTTCATTGACCTCAAAGGAAATCCCCTTAATGGCGTGGATGGCGCCGTAATAGACATTGATATCGTTGATTTTCAGCATGGTCTCAGCCCCCCTTCTTGCCCAGGTAGGCCTCGATTACCGCGGGATTGGCCTGAATCTCTTCCGCAGTGCCCTTGGCAATAATCTTCCCAAAGTTCAGCACGCAGATACCCTCGCAAATCCCCATGACCAGATTCATATCGTGCTCGATGAGCATAATGGCAATCTGGAAAGTATCCCGGATTTTCACGATATTCTCCATGAGCTCCGTGGTCTCCGAGGGGTTCATTCCCGCCGCCGGCTCGTCCAGCAGCAACAGGGAGGGATTCGTCGCCAGGGCCCGGACAATCTCCAGACGGCGCTGGGCGCCGTAGGGCAGGCTGCCGGCCTTATAATTGGCCATATCCTGCATATCGAAGATGGAGAGCAGCTCCAGCGCCCGCTCGTGGGCCGTCCGCTCCCGCCGCCAGTACTTGGGCAGGCGGAGGATGGCAGAGAGAGTGGAGTATTTTTCCTGGTTATGGAGACCAATTTTCACGTTCTCCTCCACAGTCAGGTTGGAGAAGAGGCGGATGTTCTGGAACGTCCGGGCAATGCCCATACGGTTAATCTGCACCGTGTTCTTTCCGGCAGTGTCCATACTGTCCAGCAGTATGGTACCCCGGGTAGGCTGGTATACCTTGGTCAGCAGGTTAAACACCGTGGTTTTCCCCGCCCCGTTGGGGCCGATAAGTCCTGCAATTTCCGTCCGGCCAATGGTGAGGTTGAAGTCGTCCACCGCCCGCAGGCCGCCGAAGTCAATCCCCAGGTGGCTGCACTCCAGAATGGGGGTCTTATCCAAATCCCGTTCGGGGATGATGGAGTGGCTGGGTACCGGGACCATTTTCCCCTTGTGAAACTGTTTAGCCATCCAGCTCGCCCCCTTTCTTCCGCCTGGGTATAATCTTGCCAAAGAGCTGCTTGAGCTGGGCATTGTTGGTGGCCAGCATAACCAGAATAAGCACAATGGCATACACCAGCATCCGGTAATCCGAGAAGCCACGCAGGGCCTCCGGCAGGACATACAGCACTACTGCAGCCACAATGGAGCCCCAGATATTCCCCAGGCCGCCCAGCACCACATAGACCAGAATCAGAATAGAGGCGTTAAAGTCAAATGCCGTAGAGGACAGCGAAGACATGTTGAGGCCGTACAGTGCGCCGGCCGCCCCCGCCAGCGCGGCGGAAATAACGAATGCAGTGAGCTTATATTTGGTGATGTTGATACCCACGCTCTCGGCGGCAATCCGGTTATCCCGAATCGCCATGACGGCCCGTCCGGTCCGGCTGCGCACCAGATTGAGCACGACAATCAGGGTAATCATCACCAGAATGAAGCCGGCGGTAAAGGTCGCCAGCTTTTCGTTGCCGGCCGCCCCCTGGGCTCCTTTGATAATCTCCACGCCGTTTTCCGTCAGGCCCAAATCGCCCAAAACCTTGCTGCCGTCATAATTGAACAGGATGTGCAGGCCATTTTCATCAAAGCCCACCAGCAGGCAGTTAATCAGCTCCTTGATAATTTCTCCAAAGGCCAGGGTGACAATGGCCAGATAGTCTCCCCGGAGCCGGAGCACCGGTACGCCCACAATAACGCCGGCAATGGCCGCAATCACAGCCCCCACCACAATGGCGATAATGAGCCGGGGGATATCACCCACCCCGGTAAAGCCCAGGCTCATGGAGGCTATAATCCCGGAGAAGGCGCCCACGCTCATGAAACCCGCATGGCCCAGGGAGAGCTCGCCCAGAATACCAACTGTCAAATTCAGGCTCACAGCCATGCACACATAGCAGCAAATCGGCACCAGCATGCCGCTGACAGAGCGGCTCAGCATGCCTCTGGACTGGCAGATGTACACGATAATGAAAACCAGGATGACACCCAGATAGGTGGCAAAGTCCACCTTGGTGACCGTCTTCATATTTTTGAAGTAATTTTTGATTCCCTGCATGCCGGCCACCTCAGACTTTCTCGGGCACATATTTGCCCAGCAGGCCGGACGGACGGACCAGCAGTACCACAATCAGAACGGCAAACACAATGGAGTTGGCCAGGTTTGTGGACAGATAAGCCCTTGCCATGGCCTCAATAATCCCCAGGAGGATGCCCCCCAGGAAAGCCCCGGGGATGGAGCCAATTCCGCCGAATACCGCCGCGGTAAAGGCCTTGATACCAGGCATGGAGCCGGTGGTGGGCTGCAGTACCGGAGAGTAGGAGCACAGCAGCACCCCCGCAATCGCCGCCAAGGCGGAGCCGATGGCAAAGGTCATGGAAATCGTCCGGTTTACATTGATGCCCATCAACTGGGCCGCTCCCCGGTCCTCAGAGCAGGCGCGCATGGCCTTGCCCATCTTGGTCTGGGAGGTAAACCAGGTGAGTCCTATCATAATGATAATACAGGCTCCCACCGTCACCAGCATAACACCGGAGACATTGAGCTGGCTGAGAAATCCCGGCACTTCGAACTGCACCAGGGACGTAAAGTTCTTGGGCGTCGCCCCCCAGATAAGCTGGGCCGCATTCTGGAGAAAATAGCTGACGCCGATAGCTGTAATCAGTACCGCCAGGGAGCCCGCCTGCCGCAGGGGGCGGTAGGCCAGCCCCTCAATCAGAATGCCCAGCACTGTACACACAACCACTGCGAAAATCACCGAAACCCAGCCCGGCAGCCCCAGGTAGGTGGTGGTACAGAAGGATATATATCCCCCCACCATGATGACATCGCCGTGGGCAAAGTTCAGCATCTTGGCAATGCCGTACACCATGGTGTACCCCAACGCAATGATAGCATAGATGCTGCCCAGGCTAATACCGCTGATAAGATATTGGAGAAATACCATGTCAGGAACACACCTCTCTCTGTTTCAGACAGTCCGATAGCAAAACAAGGGGCGGCCTGCTCATCACCGTCCCTGCCTGGTCAGCGCTTGTTGGAACAGCGAAATCCGCTGTCCCAACAAACACTTCGCCCATGCCGGAAAAGCCGGCATGTACAAAACTGATAATTTCCTTTTCCTTATGCGACCAAGTAAGCGCCATTCTCGATGACATACACATCGAAGTTCTTGGCAACTTCACCGGTAGCTTCCCAGGCCAGGTCACCGGTCATGCCGTCCACCTGGATCTCGGTCATCACGGGAATCAGCGCTTCGCAAATCTCCTCGGCAGACATATCGGCGGTCACGCCGGCAGCCTGGATGGCGTTGTACAGCGTATAGATGCAGTCATAACCATCGGCGGCAAACTGGTCGGGCGTCGAGCCATAGGCAGCCCGGTAGGCCTCCACAAAGGAGGCGTTCTCCTCCAGGTCAGCGGAGAAGGGGGTGAGCAGCAGGGTCCCCTCGGCCAGGGAGGTGTCAAAGCCCTCCACGCCCAGGATGCCGTCCATACCGTCGCAGCCGAACAGGGTAAAGTCATAGCCCATAGCGTCGCCCTGGGTCAGGATGACAGAGGCAGGGGTATAGTAGATGGGGGCGAAAATCAAATCCGCACCGGCGCTCTGTGCTGCCGTAAGCTGGACAGAGAAGTCGGTCTGGCTGTCGTCGGTAAAGGTACCGGTGTAGACAATCTCGCCGCCCAGGTTGGCAAACTCTGTGGCAAAAGCCTCATAGATACCGGTGGAATAAGCGTCGCCGTTGTTGTAAATGACAGCCACCGTAGCATCGGGCAGGTTTTCAGAGATATAGGTAGCGGCGCTGATGCCCTGGTTGGGGTCGGTAAAGCAAATCTGGAAGAAGTTGTCCTTCCCGTCGATAACGTCCAGGGAAGAGGCAGACGGCGTCACGGAAAACACCCGGTCAGCATAGGTCTCAGCGGCCACAGCCACGGCAGGACCGGTGGTCACAGGGCCCACCAGCATCTGCATGCCCCAGTCCATCAGGGTGTTGTAGGCATTGACGGCGGTCTCCGCATCATGGGTGTCGTCCTGGGTGTTCAGGTCAAACTGGATTCCGCCCAGGGCGTTAATCTCATCCACGGCAATCTGCGCGCCCTGGGAGGCGGAGATGCCGTAGCTGGCGGCA
>CAZRNK010000003.1:6815-9491 GCA_964601435.1 uncultured Oscillospiraceae bacterium
CCCTCAGCCGGGGCCTCGGTGGCGCCCGCAGCTTCTGTGGCCGCCGGAGCCTCAGTTGCCGGATTTGCCGTTGTCTCCGAATTGCCGCCGCTGCAGCCAGCAAAGCAGCCCAGAGCCAGGACAAGGACCATGGCCAGACACAGTACTTTCTTCATTTCTTTTCTCTCCTTTGACAAAACTTGCAAATCTTTATACAAAAAGGCGGCTGCCCACCGGGCGCCGCCTTTGTATACCTACGGTATTATGCAGACCGGATTTCCCTCGGCCTGACAAAGCGGTCGCCCATACTGGAAAAAATCGTAATGGAAATTCCAATAATCAGAATCCCTACCAGCCCGGTAATCAGTACAAGGGCAGCAAGTCGCCCCATTACACCGGAAATCAGTCCAATAATCCCCTTCCAAATCCCCGCAGAAAGCAAAATGGACGCCAGAACACCGGCGTCCAGAATCAGGCAAATATAACGGCTGGAAGGGCAGCAAAAGGAAGCCTCTGCACAAAAAGGCACAGAAGAAGCTTGGTCCATAGAATAGCTGTTTCCAGTGGTGTATCCCATGCTTCCGGCTCCCTTCTTTAATAATGTTCTAATTTTAGTGATTTAACGCCCAAATGTCAATTGACGAACCTGTACATTTTACAAAAAAAATTGAAAACAATTCTGAAGGAATACACAAAACGTTCACATTTGCATCGTTTTTCTCCTGCGGGTTACACGCTGAGCCGCTCATTCTCTGCCAAGCTGCCGCCCGGCGGCGGAAACCACATTAGCTGCCAGGACGGCGGTGGTGACACTGCCCACCCCGCCGGGCACCGGCGTCACTGCATCGCAGATTCCCTCTGCCGCCGGAAAATCCACATCGCCGCAGAGCTTGCCGTCCTCCCCTGTATGAATCCCCACATCCAGGAGGATTTGGCCCGGGGCGCAGAAGTCCGCCGTGACGCAGCCGCGCTGTCCCGCTGCCGCCACTACAATCTCGGCCGCCCGGGCCAGGGCGGGGAGCTCCTTTGTCCGGGTATGGGCAATGGTCACCGTAGCATTTCGCTGCATCAGGAGCATGGCCGCAGGCCGCCCTACCACCAGGCTGCGCCCGATAACCAGGGCCCGGCGGCCCGTACAGTCAATGCCATAGTAATCCAGGATTTCCATACAGGCCTGGGCCGTACAGGGGGCAAAGCCGGCGCCGCTGCCGGTAAACACCCCCGCCAGGGAACCTGGGGTAATGCCGTCCACGTCCTTTTCCGGAGCCAGGGCGGCGCAGAGGGCCGCCTCGTCCAGTTGTTCCGGCAGGGGGCGCTGCAGCAGCACGCCGTGGACTGTCTCGTCCTGATTCAATGTATGGATTACATCCAGCATGGCGGCCTGGTCCGCATCTCCCGGCAGCGCCTCCTGGCGCACTGCAATCCCCAGCGCGGCACAGCGCTTCATGGCGCCCCGCTCATAAGCCAGGTCATCCGGCCGGGCCCCCACACGGACAATTGCCAGGGTAGGCATCGTTCCCGCCCTGGCCAAGGCTGCCGCCGCCTCCGCCGTCCGCCGGTTCAGGGCCTCCGCCACCGGGGCGCCCTTCAAAATTTCTGCGCTCATTGGAACCTCCCCATTACCTGCCTGTAGAGTTTTGATGCCTGCTCTGTGTATTTCCCCAGCAGGCTGTCCACCTCGTCATTGATTTTCTTTGCCCGCTCCCGGTCGGCCATGCTGTGGGTATTTACCTTGACATTCAGGGCGGCGCCTTTGATGGCCGCCTCCATGAGGGCCGCGCCTGTTCCGGCATCGGAAACCACCAGCGGGCTGCCCAGCCGGGCAAACTCCACCAGGACCTCCACAGCCCGGCAGGCCAGGCGCATGCAGGCCAGGGGCGCCTGGGCCGCAATGTCCAGGCACTTCTCCAGCTCCCTGGCCCGGCCGGGGGCATCCTTGGGGATGCCATAGGCCCGGGACAGGGGGGCAAAGGCCTCAGCATCGGCGTCAATCTGCTCCAAAAATGCCTGCCGCAGCGTCTGCCCCTCTTCCATCAGGGTCAGCAAATCCTCTTCCACGGCGGCGTATTTCTTCTTCCCTACTGTGAGACTGCCCACCATCTCCCCCAGGGCAATCCCCAGCGCCGCAGCCAGGGCGCTTCCGCCACCGCCGCCGGGTACCGCCGCTTTGGATGCAAGGGCTGTGGTAAACGCCGCCAGCGTCTGTTCCTGAAACATACTGTGTTCCTCCTTTTCATACCCAACCGGCCTGGCCGGTTTTCACTCCTGAAATTCCATATTGGCAAAAATCCGCTCCATCCGCTCATCGGGAAAGTGCGCGTCCACAAAGCGCCAGAAGTCCCCCTGAGCCTCTATTCCCGCCTGCCGCTGGGTCCAGCGGGTCATCGCCAGGCACGTGGTCACAGCGTTAAAAATAAAAAACGCCGTTAAAACCCAGGTTAAAATCTTCCCCGCCTGGTTGGGCAGCTTCAAAATCCACTTGGCCATCCGGGGGTAGATGTTCTTCATCCACAGCACACCCAGAATGCCCCAGAAGATGGAATAGAGTAGGCAGATGCGCCCATTCAGATTAAAGGGCATGTGGCTGTAGTCCCAGGAGCGGGAGCCAAAGAGCAGCTCCTGGCCCCAGGAGCAGACATACTCCACCACGCTGCCTACCACCATTCCCCCTAAGAAGGACAGCCAGCTCCCGTGGTT
>CAZRNK010000003.1:9591-20225 GCA_964601435.1 uncultured Oscillospiraceae bacterium
ATGACCGCGTTGGGCGGCGCTGCCAGGCGTTTTCGCCGGCGCAGCTTCTTCAAGTCGCTCCAGCGGCCATTGAGTTCGTCGGTTACGGCATAGGTCTGTATATAGGCCTTCCCCATATTGCCAAGGGCCCGGCGCAGGGAGCGGATTTCCCGCTCCACCTCCGCCTCCCCCTCCGGGGCTGCGGCCTTGTCTATCAACGTTGTATAGTAATTCTCCATCTCTGCGGCGGAGTGCGCCGCAGCCGCACGCAGCCGGCGACTCTCCGCTTCCAGCGCGGAGACATAGTCTCCCTCCGGCGGCGCCAGGCTCTCCTCTGCCTGCGCCAACGCCTTTTCCTCCTGCAGCGGCAGATGTCCTCCCATGGCTTTCTTCCTTTCCGTATGATTGCTCTTCTCCCACCTGGGCGGCAGATAATTGCGGTCTCCACTACATCTGCTGCCCCTCTGACCGTCCAGCCAAAGACCGCAGCATCCGCTTTGCACCTGTGGTATATTGGCACCGTCCGCGGTTTCAGCCGGCGGCCGGGAGCGGACCGCGCCATTACACGGTATAATAGCCGCTTTGCGGTTATTATACCATGCCTCCGGCAAATTGCAACACGTCCGCCCCATAACCGCCGGGCATGGAGGCATATCCCAAACTGAATTTTACATTCCGCCCGAAATCTTGTATATTTATATATGTATAGCTGGACTACATTTGCCCGGGAGACCGGGCGCGGAAAGGAGTTCTATATGGTCAAGGAAAAATTCTCAACAGAAGAACTGGTCACCCGATGGGAAGACCGGCGCACTGTAAAAAACCTTTTGGGCAAGTATGTCGTCAGTTTCCTGCTGAAGCGGGAAAAAACCATGTTTGACGATTTCTGGTCCCGGCGGGAGGATGTCTGCCTGGGTATTAACGAGGGCTGGTTCTCCGGAGCAGCGGCCATCCGGGGCTACTATGACGCCCTGGATAAGCGGGCCGTGGCCGTCCGGGACAAGCTTGTCTCCCTTTTCCCGGAAAAAGCGGAGGGAAAAAACCCCGAGGAGCTCTACGGCATCGGCATCTTTGATTTGCGGAGCACCACCAACAGCGTCATTGAGATTGCCTCCGACGGGGAGACGGCCAAGGGCATGTGGCATTGCTTCGGCAAGCCCGTAGATGTCAATGAATACGGCCCCCTCTCCTACTGGATTTTCGCCACCTACTGCGTGGACTTCATCAAGGAGGACGGCGTTTGGAAAATCTGGCACCTCCAGTACCTGGAGGACATCCACGCCCCTACCGGGCACAACTGGTCCCTGGGGGAGATGCCCTATCCGGTGCTGCCGGAGTTTGCCTCCCTGGCCCAGGAGATTCCCAAGCTTACCCCCAATGTGCCGGTAGTGCTGCGGAAGCGCTACAGCGTCAACCGCCCCTTTACCCCCCTGCCGGCGGTCCCCGTCCCCTATGACACATTTTCCGAAACATTCAGCTACGGCATGGCGTAAAAAAGGAGGCAGCGCGCAATGGCAAAAAAACGTACAAAAAAGAACGTCCAGGTCTACACCGTGGACGAGCGCATCCGCCGCGTGTGGGATGCGGAAAACATTAAAGATTTGATGGCCCGGCGCTCCTTCTATCTGGCCAACGACCAGCGCCGGGAGGAGCTCAACGCCCTCTGGGTGGCCAAGCCGGAGCACCGGGAGAGCGCCTCCTTCGGCTCCAACTGGGGCTACTATGTGGGCATGGACGCCATCTCCAACTACTATGTGGTCCGCCACGACTATGAGCGCAAGGCCCAGCTGGCCGGCTACTGCGCCGCCCACCCCGAGGTGGAAAACCGGCTGGAAAACCAGGGCTACGGCTGCTATGTCTGCCGGCCCATGTCCACCCCCCTGGTGGTTATCTCCGGGGACGGGGAGACGGCCAAGGGCATCTGGTACAGCATCGGCGTGGACTGCGCCGCCTCCGGCGAGGGCGAGGCGGAGTGCCGCTGGTTTAACGACAAGGTGGCTGCTGACTTCGTAAAAGAGGACGGAGAGTGGAAGATTTGGCACCTGGTCGTCTCCAACGATTTGAGCGTCCGGGCCGGGGAGAATGCGGACGACCTGCCCACCATCATCCCCGTAGAGGACAATCCCGCCGCCATTGAGTTCGGCACCCCCGACATCCCCATGCTCACCCACGACGGCTCCCTGAACTGGAGCGACGACTATCCCTTCCTGCCCCAGGAGTATTTCCGCTTCTCCGACGAAGTGAGCTATGGGCCCGAGGGGCACCCGGACTATGAAGGTTAAGGAGGTTTGGTTATGAAAAAACTCACATTGGAAGAACGCGTCCACCGGGCGGAGGGCGGCCTGGCCGCCGAGAACCTCCACGCCCGCCACTCTTACCTCCACGGCGGCACCCGCTGCAAGGAGGAGTGGGACGAAATCTGGTCCCGGGCCGACGACATCTCCTGGGCCCACGGCTTTGGCCGGATGCGGGGCTTTGAAGAGGTCTGGTACAACAGCGTCACCACCTACAACTGGCGGGGCATCTCCAATTACGGAAACATCTTTAATATCGTCCCCAAGGCCTCCTATCTCACGGATTTCCGCTCCCTGAGCGAGGTGGCCATGCACACCCTGGCCACGGACATCATCGAGGTGGCCGAGGACGGCCAGACCGCCCGGGGCTTTTTCCTGACCCCCGGCGTGCTCTTCTGCGCCTGCAACGGCAACGGCCACTACTGGGGCGGCAATTTGTGGGAGCGCTATGGCAGTGACTTCCGCTTTGAAGACGGAGAATGGCGCTATATCCACGAGCAGGTTTGCCCCGACGTAGGCGGCGACTTCGACTTCGGCAACGAGGCGGCGGACAAATACCACTACCTCCTCCATCCCGAGGACCGCCCCGCCGGCCCCGGCGGCCCGCCCCCGGCAGAGGCGGAGGAGGGCGCCGCCCCCGGCGCCCCCGACCCCAGCGGCGCGGAGGGCAACATCGCCGCCGCAACCGAGGACCTGCCCGACATCCGGGCCATGCTCCACTTAAGCGACCCCGGCCCCCTGCATAAGGACTGGGATGTTTTCCAGACTGTGCAGAACACTGTCCCCTGGCCGGAGCCCTATGAGACTATGAACAACAGCAACACCTATACCAAGCAGCCCTTCTGGGACGATTAATTCTGACAACAAACTGCCCGCCGCGGGTGCGCTGAGCGCGCACCCCGCGGCGGGGTATTTTTTATCCCTTTTCCCCTGCAAAAGCAGAAACATTGCATACATTTTCCTGCGGGAAAAAAGCGCTTGCCGGTTTCCTTTTCCAATCCGAATAAAAGTCACTTTTGATTTTTACAAAAACGGCAAAATTCTGACACATTCAGCTTGCATTCTCTGTATATACTGCACAAATTATTGCACATACTCAATATATTAGCCATATCAACAGATTGAGCGCGTGCTAGGGTATGCAGGGGGTGATTGGATGATTAGCTATGAGCCGTTTTACCGCACGCTCCAGGACAAAGGCATAACGGAATACGCCCTCATCTACAAGCAGGGCGTCCCATCCAACACCCTGTACCGCATGAAGAAGGGGAAGAACATCAGCACCAAGACCCTGGATATGCTCTGCTTTATCCTGGACTGCCCGGTTTCCGACGTGCTGGAATATATCCCCGATGAAGAAGAATAAACCATAACAAATCATCCCCCGCGCCGGAAATCCGGCGCGGGGGATGACTGCGCATATTCCTGTATTCCGGTGCGCTCTGCCTCAGGCGCGCTCCACCGCCGCTTTCATCTCTGCCACATAGGCGCCCACCGCCGCCGGGGCGGCGCGCCCCTGGGCGGCAATCATGCGCACAATGGCCGAGCCCACAATCGCCCCGTCGCTGACGCCGGCCATGGCCGCAGCCTGCTCCGGCGTGGAGATGCCAAAGCCCACCGCGCAGGGGATGCCGGGATTTGCCGCCTTCACCAGGGCCACCATGGCGCCGATGTCTGTCGTGATGGCGGCCCTCTCCCCGGTGACGCCCAGGGAGGAGACGCAGTAGACAAACCCCTCCGCCTCCCGGGCGATGGCCGTAATCCGCCCCTCGGAGGTGGGGGCAATGAGGGAGATAAAGTCCATGCCATGCCGCCGGCAGGCAGGGGCAAACTCCCCCTTCTCCTCAAAGGGGACATCCGGCAGGATAATCCCGCTTATTCCCGCCTCTGCCGCCGCAGCCATAAAAGCCTCCGTTCCGTAAGAAAAGACCACATTGGCATAGGTCATGAAGAGCAGGGGCACGCTTACCTCCCGGCGCAGGGAGCAAACCATGTCCAGGATTTTATCTGTGGTCACCCCCGCCGCCAGGGCCCGGACATTGGCGCTCTGAATCACCGGCCCCTCCGCCGTGGGGTCGGAAAAGGGAATGCCCAGCTCAATCAAATCCGCTCCGGCCTCCGCCATGGCCTTCACCACCGCGGCGGTGGTCTCCAAGTCCGGGTCCCCGCAGGTGACAAAGGGGATAAACACCTTCCCCCTGGAAAAGGCCTCCTGAATCCGGCTCATTCTGCAATCTCCTCCCCTCTGTACCGGGCAATGGCGGCGCAGTCCTTGTCCCCCCGCCCGGAAATGGTAATGATGAGAATCTGCTCCCGCCCCATCTGCGGCGCCAGCTCCATGGCGTGGGCCACGGCGTGGGCCGACTCGATGGCGGGGATAATCCCCTCTGTCCGGCTCAAATACTCAAAGGCATTCACCGCCGCTTCATCCGTAATGGCCACATATTCCGCCCGGCCTGTGTCATGGAGCCAGGCGTGCTCGGGGCCGATGCCGGGGTAGTCCAGCCCGGCGGAGATGGAGTAGACCGGGGCAATCTGCCCGTATTCGTCCTGGCAAAAATAGCTCTTCATGCCGTGGAAGATGCCCAGGCGGCCGGTGGCGATGGTGGCGGCGGTCTCCGGGGTGTCTACGCCCCGCCCGGCGGCTTCGCAGCCGATGAGGCGGACGCCCGGGTCGCCCAGGAAGTGATAGAAGCTGCCGATGGCGTTGGAGCCGCCCCCCACACAGGCCAGCACTGCGTCAGGCAGCCGCCCCTCCTTCTCCAGAATCTGCTGTCTGGCCTCCCGGGAAATCACCGCCTGGAAGTCCCGGACGATGGTGGGGAAGGGATGGGGCCCCATGCAGGAACCCAGGCAGTAGTGGGTGTCGGCAATGCGGGCGGTCCACTCCCGCATTGTCTCGCTCACCGCGTCCTTCAGCGTGGCGGTACCGCTCTTCACCAGGTGGACAGCCGCCCCCAGCAGCCGCATCTTATATACATTCAGGGCCTGGCGACGGGTGTCCTCCTCGCCCATGAACACCTCGCACTCCATCCCCAGCAGGGCCGCCGCTGTGGCGGTAGCCACGCCATGCTGGCCCGCCCCGGTCTCCGCAATGAGCCGGGTCTTGCCCATTTTCTTGGCCAGGAGGGCCTGGCCAAGGACATTGTTGATTTTGTGGGCGCCGGTATGGTTTAAATCCTCCCGCTTGAGATAGATTTTCGCGCCGCCCAAATCCTCCGTCATCTTCCGGGCAAAGTACAGCCGGGAGGGCCGCCCGGCGTACTCGTTTAAAAGCTCCGTCAGCTCCGCCTGGAAGGCCGCATCCTTTTTATAATAGTTGTAGGCCTCCTCCAGCTCGATGACGGCGTTCATCAGCGTCTCAGGCACATACTGCCCGCCGTGGATGCCAAACCGTCCCTTGGACATATTCCTCATTCCTTTCTCGCCGCGGCCACCGCCGCGTGGATTTTTGCCGCGTCCTTTTTCCGTGCTGTCTCCACCCCGCTGGAGATGTCCACCCCCAGGGGGTGCAGGGCCGCCACCGCCGCAGGGATATTCTCCGGCGTCAGCCCCCCCGCCAGGAGGAAGGGCCGCTGTGCGCCCCCCGCCAGGGCCCAGTCAAAGGTCTCCCCGGTACCATAGCCGTTGTCCAACACAATCAAATCCGCCGTGGAGGCGTTGGCCGCCGCCAGGTCCGCCGCTGCGCGCACCCGGAAGGCCTTCCAGATTGGACAGCCCGGGGCCGCCGCCCGAAGGGCGGCGATGTAGGCGTCGTCCTCCTGGCCGTGGAGCTGGGCCACAGAGATGGTGCCCTCTGTCAAAAGGGCCGCCACTGTCTCCACCGGCTGGTTGACAAACACCCCCACCGGGGTGATGCCCGCCCGGAGGCCCCGCACCAGGGTGCGGACGGTCTCCGGCGTCACGTTCCGGTGGCTTTTGGGGAAGTTGATGATAAAGCCGCACCAGTCGGGGCCGGCGGCGTTCACCGCCTGGATGTCCTCCGCCCGGAACAGGCCGCAGATTTTGATTTTCGTCATTTCGCCGCCTCCCGGAAGGCCGCCAGGGCGGCCCCCTTGTCCCCGGCGCGCATCAGCGCCTCGCCAATGAGCACCGCGTCCACACCGGCGGCGCGCAGGGCCGTCACATCGGCAGGGCTGTGAACGCCGCTCTCGGCCACAAACAGCACGCCGGGGGGGATGGCCTCCCGAAGCCGGGCCGTGTTGCCCAAATCTACAGAGAAATCCTTTAAATTCCGGTTGTTGACCCCAATCATCCTGGCCCCCGCCGCCACAGCAGAGGCAATTTCCGCCTCAGAGTGGGCCTCTGCCAGGGCGGCGAGGCCCAGCCCCTCGCAGATTTCCAAATACCGCGCCAGCGTGGCTGTGTCCAGCAGGGCGCAGATGAGAAGCACGCAATCCGCCCCCAGGCACCGGGCCTCATAGAGCTGGTAGGCGTCCACAGTAAAGTCCTTTCGGAGCATCGGGGTTGCTACCGCCCCCCGGATATCCCGGAAAATGGCGTCCGAGCCCAGGAACCACTTGGGTTCGGTGAGGCAGGAGATACAGTCTGCCCCCGCCCGCGCATAGGCCCGGGCAATATCCAGGTAGGGGAAATCGTCAGAGATGACCCCCTTGGAGGGGGATGCCCTCTTCACCTCGCAAATAAAGGAGAGGCCCGGCTTCTCCAGCGCCGCCCGGAAGGCGTCTCCGCCACCCTGGCCCAGGGTCTGGCACCGGGCCATGAGGGCCTCCAGGCTGCACGCCGCCCTGGCCGCCGCCACCCGCTCCCGGGCGTGGGCGGCAATGGTGTCCAGAATGGTTCCCGCCATGGCGTCACCCATTGGAGCGGCGGATTACTTCCGCGAGCTTTTCCGCGGCCGCGCCGGAATCCAGAAGCGACTCCGCCAGGCGGACGCCAGCAGCCATGCTCTCCGCCTTGCCGCCAATATACAGGGCCGCCCCGGCGTTTAAACACACCGCCTGGCGCTTGGGCCCCGTCTCTGTACCGGAGAGGATGGCGCGGGTGATGGCGGCGTTCTCCGCCGGGGTGCCCCCGGTCAGCTCCCCCTTGCTGCACCGGGCATAACCAAACTGCTCCGGGGCAATCTCATAGGCCTGGAACCACCCGTCGCGGATTTCGCACACGGAGGTGGGCGCGGACATGGAGATTTCGTCCAGGCCGTCCTGGCCATAGACCACCATCCCCCGGGTCACGCCCAGCTTGCCCATCACCTGGGCCAGCGGCTCCACCAGGGCGCCGTCATAGACCCCCATGAGCTCCAGCTTCGCCCCGGCGGGGTTGGCCAGGGGGCCCAGGATGTTGAACACTGTCCGAATCCCCAGCTCCTTGCGCACCGGGGCCACATACTTCATGGAGATGTGGTAATTCTGGGCAAAGAGGAAGCAGAAGTTCTGCTCGGTGAGCAGCGCCGCGCTCTTCTCCGGGGACAGGGAGATATTTACTCCCAGGGCCTCCAGCACATCCGCCGCCCCGCTTTTGGAGGAGGCAGCCCGGTTGCCGTGTTTGGCCACGGGCACGCCCCCGGCGGCAATGACGAAGGCCGCCGTGGTGGAGATGTTGAAGGAGTTGGCCCCGTCGCCCCCGGTGCCCACAATCTCCAGGGCGTCCACCTCGTGGAGGAGCCGGACACAGTGGGCGCGCATGGAGGCGGCGCAGGCGGTAATCTCGTCGATGGTCTCCCCTTTCATGGCCAGTGCCGTCAGAAAAGCGGACATCTGAATCTCGCTGGCCTGGCCGCCCATAATCTCGTCCATAACGGCCACCGCGGTGTCATAGGGCAAATCCTGCCCCGCTGCAAGCTGTATAATGGCTTCTCGAATCATCGTCTATCCCTCCAAAAAGTTTCGTAAAATGGTTTCCCCCTGGGGCGTCAGAATGGACTCGGGGTGGAACTGCAGACCATAGACCGGCGCGCCGGTGTGCGCCACCGCCATAATCTCCCCGTCCTCGGCGCGGGCCGTCACCCGCAGCGCCGCCGGGAGGGCATCCTCCTCTGCCGCCAGGGAGTGGTAGCGCCCCACGGCAATCTCTTCCGGCAGGCCCCGGAACAAACGGCCGCCCTGGAGCCTCACCCGGCTTTGTTTGCCATGCATCAGCGTCCGGGCATACGTGATTTTCCCGCCCAGGGCCTCGCAGATGGCCTGGTGTCCCAGGCAGACCCCCAGGATGGGGATTTCCCCCGCCAGGGCCCGGACGGCCGCCTCGCACACCCCCGCCTCCGCCGGGCGGCCCGGGCCGGGGGAGAGGATAATATGGCTGGGGCCCAGGGCGCGGATGTCCGCCACAGTCAGCGCGTCATTGCGCCTGACGAGGATGTCCGGGCAGATGCTCCCCACCATCTGATAGAGGTTGTAGGAAAAGCTGTCATAGTTGTCGATGAGCAAAATCACAGGTTCTCTCCCCCTTCCTGTGCAATTTCCAGTGCCCGGACCACCGCCTGGGCCTTGTTCAGGCACTCAAAATACTCCGTCTCCGGCACTGAGTCGGCCACAATCCCCGCCCCGGAGCGGACAAAGACCTTCCCGTTCTTTTTAAAGGCAATGCGGATGGCGATGCAGGTGTCCAGGTTCCCGGTAAAGTCCAGGTAGCCGATGGCCCCGCCATAGATGCCCCGCTTGTTGTTCTCCAGCTCATTGATAATCTGGCAGGCCCGAAACTTGGGGGCGCCGGAGAGGGTGCCCGCCGGGAGGATGGCGTCCACCGCATCCACCGCGTCGCAGCCCGGCCGGAGCTGGCCCCGGACGGTGGAACCGATGTGCATCACGTGGGAAAAGCGCTCCACACACATGTACTTCTCCACCTGTACGGTGCCGAAGGAGCTGACCTTCCCAATATCGTTGCGGCCCAAATCCACCAGCATATTGTGTTCGGCGCGCTCCTTTTCGTCCGAGAGCAGCTCCTTTTCCAGCTGCACATCCACCTCCGGCGTGGCTCCCCGGGGCCGGGTCCCCGCCAGGGGGAAGGTGTGGAGCACCCCGTCGGAGAGCTTCACCAGCGTCTCCGGAGAGGCGCCGGCAATCTCTATGTCGTCGCTGGAGAAATAAAACATATAGGGGGAGGGGTTGGTGGCCCGGAGGATTCGGTAGGTGTCCAGCAGGGAGCCCTCAAACTCCGCCTCCAGCCGGTTGGAGAGGACCACCTGGAAAATGTCCCCCTCCCGGATATATTCCTTGCCCCGCTTCACCATGGCGCAGAAGCTCTCCTTGTCAAAGAGGGGCTGGAGGGGCGTGCGCATCCGCCCCGGCTGGGCGCGCTTCTCCGCCCCGGTGCGCACCAGCTCCGCCAGCGCGTCCAGGGCGGCGCAGGCCGCGCCATAGCTCTCGTCCAGGTTCTCCGTGTCTGCATTGGCAATCAAAATCAGCCGCTGGCGGTAATTGTCAAAGGCAATCACCTCGTCAAAGAGCATCAGGTCCATGTCCTTGAAGCCCTCCTGGTCGGCTGCATCCAGCTTCAGGGCCGGCTCGGCGTACTTGATATAGTCGTAGGCAAAATAGCCCACCAGCCCGCCGGTGAAGGGGGGCTGCCCCGGCAGTCGGGGGCTCTTATACCGGGCCAGGATTTCCCGGAGCACATCGCCCGGATGGCGCACCTGCCGCCGGAGGGTTTCCCCGTTGCGCACCGTCACCACGCCGTCTGTACATGTCACCTCCAGCTTGGGCCGGAACCCCAGGAAGGTGTAGCGGCCCCACTGGGCGTTGTCCGCCGCCGATTCCAGCAGATAGCAGTGGCGGCTCACGTTCTGGAGCACCCGCAGCACCTGGATGGGGGTGCGGAAATCCGAGAGGATTTCCCGGCTGATGGGAATGCGGCGGTAATCGCCGCCGGCGGCAATGTCCTTTGCCGCCTCCAGGGTTGGATAGTACATAGCTTGCCTCCTTCTCGGGACGGCATCAAAAAAAAGACCCGTCCCTGACAAAATTGTCAAGGACGAGTCCGGAAAATCAAACTCGCGGTGCCACCTTGATTCGCGGCAGAGCGCCGCGCACTTAGCAGGATACCTCTATATCCCCGGCAACTGACGTATGCCCTCACGTCGCGAAATACTGGGCCGCCCCATGTATGGCAGCTGTTCCTCGCGCCCTCCGTGGTCCATTTGCCTGCCCGCTTGCCACCCGGCTCTCAGCTGCCCGGGCTCTCTGTGGGGGCTGAGCAGACGTTATCTCCACATCAACGGTTTCTCTATGAAATTGTTTTGAAGTATACCAGTTTCCCCCGGTTTTGTCAAGAAAAATATTTTTCCGCTTTTCCCTTTTATCAGTGGGCTTTCCGGGTGAAATATGGTATACTGGAAGTCAGGCATTGCCCCAGAAAATCCAGAGGAGAAAGGATGTTTCCCATGACCATTGCCGAGGCCATCCA
>CAZRNK010000004.1:0-9844 GCA_964601435.1 uncultured Oscillospiraceae bacterium
TTTCGCTTCTTTCGCTGACGAAAGAAGAAGCAGCTCACCCCTCGGGGGGGCCAAGGGAAGCCAGCACAGCGCGGAAATAATCCGGTAAATCTGTGGTCAAGGTCATCTGCTCTAAGGTCCGCGGGTGGACAAAGCGGAGCGTCCGGGCGTGGAGGCACTGGCCAGTGAGACCCTTTTCCGGCTTCTTCCGGCCATAAACTGTATCCCCCAGTAGCGGATGGCCAATGGAGGCCATGTGCACCCGGATTTGGTGGGTCCGCCCCGTCTCCAGGCGGCAGCGGAGGTGGGTATAGCCCTTATACCGGGCCAGGACTTCATAGTGGGTCACTGCGCTGCGGCCGCCCCGGGCTGTTACGGTCATGCGCTTGCGCTCTGTGGGGTGGCGGCCAATGGGGGTGTTTATCGTCCCGAAGTCCGCCTTCACCCGGCCGCAGGCCACCGCCTCATACTCCCGGGAGAGGCTGTGGTCCCGGAGCTGGAGGGACAGGGCCTGGTGGGCAAAGTCGTTCTTCGCCACCAAAAGCAGGCCGGAGGTATCCTTGTCAATCCGGTGGACAATTCCCGGCCGCTGCACCCCGCCGATGCCGGAGAGGCTCTCCCCGCAGTGGTGCAGCAGGGCGTTGACCAGCGTGGCGTCCGGATGGCCCGGGGCGGGGTGGACCACCATCCCCCGGGGTTTATTGACTGCCACAATGTCCTCGTCCTCATAGACGATGTCCAGGGGAATATCCTCCGCCGCCAGCTCCAGCGGCTCCGGCTCCGGGCGGCACACGAGGAAGCGGTCCCCCGCGAGGGTCTTATAGCTCTTTTTCACCGGCGTTCCCTGCCGCGTCACCCGTCCCTCCTCCAGCAGGCGCTGGGCCTGGGCACGGGTCAAATCGGGGAGGGCACGGGCGAGGAGAGCGTCGATGCGCTCGCCGCTCTCCTCTGCAATTACCTGTATCTGCTCCATAATCAGTCTTTGCCGCCGAACTCAGCCAGGATGTCCTCCAGGGAGAATTCCATCTCCTCCCCGTCCACCACAACCTTCTGCCTGGACGAGCTCTCATGGGGCACATCCGCCGCAGGGGCGGGGGCGGGGCGCGCCTCTGCCTTCGGCTCCGGCTGCTCTGCCGGGGCTGTAAAGGTGGGGGCATTCTCCGCCGGGTCGCTGATATTTACGCTGGCTAGGCGCTCCCACTCGGCAAAGGGGTCTTCGGGAGACACCGCGGGGGGCGGGGTGCTGGGACGCACCGTCCGGGCGCTCTGCCCGGCGCTCCGGGCTGTCCGGGCGGCCCTCCCTGTACTGGTGCGCTGGGCGCTCCGGGACCGGGACTTGGCTGTCCCGGATGCCGCCGGGCGAACCGGCAGCTCTGCCCCGTCCTGTGCGGACACAGGTTTATTCACAGCATCCTTGGTGAGCTGGCCGATGTCGGCCACCTGCCGCCGCGCCAGCATTTGGGAGCGTAGCCGGGCGGCCTTCTCCTTCTGGGCCCGGGCCAGGCGCTCTTCCTTCGTCTCCGTGTCTTTGTGGAAGATGACATACAGGCAGAAGGCAATGCCACCTACCACAATAAAGATATCCGCCACGTTGAACACCGGGAAGCTGATGAAGGTGAACTCAAACATATCCACCACATAGCCATAAATCAGGCGGTCAATGCAGTTGCCAATGGCGCCGGCCATAACCAGCACCGCTGTCCACCGGCCGAAGCTGCCGCGAATCAGTTTGGTAGCCAGGGCCACAATGACCACGATGACAAACACCACCGTCAGGATAATAAACAGCCACTTGGCCCAGCCCGTATTCTCCAGCAGGCCAAAGGCCGCGCCGGTGTTGTGGATGTTCCGGAGCTGGATAAAGCCGGGAATCAGCTCCTGCACCCCGGTATCCAGGGTGATATTTACAGTTGTCCAATACTTCATTCCCTGGTCCAGAATCAGGACCAGCACCGCCACGATTGCGTACAGCATGGTGGTTCCTCCCTTACCAGGGGCGGCGAAGGGCCGCCCCCCTTTTTCTATTCAATGGCAGCAGCGCAGCGCGCGCACAGCGTGGGATGCGCTGAATTTGTGCCCACCGTATCGCTGTGGGTCCAGCAGCGCTCGCACTTGGGCGCGGTGCAGGCCTCCACCTGGACCGTCACACCCGGGAACGCCTCCCCGGCGTATCCATCCCCGGCGCCATAGGCAATCTCCACCTTGGAGACAATAAACAGCTGGGCAAAGTCGGCGTCCGCGATGCTCCGGAAGGCCGCCTCCGCCGGTGCGGAGACATAGAGCTTCACCTGGGCGTCCAGGGGCTTGCCGATGACCTTTTCTCCCCGGGCAATCTCCAGGGCCTTGTTCACATCCTCCCGGAGGCGCAGGCACTTCTCCCACCAGGCGGCCTTCTCCGGGCTCAGGGCCCAGGCCGGGTTGGACGCGGGCATATCGTTGAGCATTACGTGGCGGCTGTCGCAGCCCGCACCGTGGGGCATGGCCAGCCAGATTTCATTGGACGTAAAAGCCAGGATGGGGGCCAGAAGCCGGACCAGGGCATCCAGAATATAGTAGATGGCTGTCTGTCCGCTCCGGCGGAGGGTGCTGTCGCGCCCCTCGCAGTAGAGCCTGTCCTTCAGCACATCCAGGTAGAAGTTGCTCATATCCACCACGCAGAAATTGTGGATGGCATAGGTCACCTGGTGGAACTCATAGCGCTCGTAGGCCGCCAGGCACTTTTCAATCAGGCTATTCAGCCTGCCCAGGGCCCACTTGTCCAGCGCTTCCATCTCATCATAGGCCACGGGATGCGTCGGGTCAAAGCCGTTCAGGTTGCCCAGGATGTACCGGGCGGTGTTGCGGATTTTCAGATACTTGTCGCTGAGCTGCTTGAAGATGGCCTCCGAGCAGCGCATGTCCACCCGATAGTCGGAGCTGGCGGCCCACAGGCGCAGCAAATCCGCGCCGTACTTGGGAATCAGCTCGTCAGGCAGCACGCTGTTGCCCAGGGACTTGTGCATGGCCTTCCCCTCGCCGTCCACGGTCCACCCGTGGGTCAGCACTGCGCGGTAAGGGGCGCTCCCCTTGGTAGCAACGGCGGTGAGCAGGCTGGACTGGAACCAGCCGCGGTACTGGTCCGCCCCCTCCAGGTAGAGGTCCGCCGGCCAGCAGCCCGGGGCGTCCAGCTCCATGCTGGCCACGTGGGTGGAGCCGGAGTCGAACCACCCGTCCAGGGTGTCGGTCTCCTTGGTGAAGTGTCTGCCGCTGCAGTGAGGGCAGACAAAGCCCTCGGGCAGCAAATCAGCCGCGTCCATATCAAACCAGGCGTTGGAGCCCTTCTCGCCGAAAATCTGGGAAATCTTCTCAATGGTCTCCGGCGTGCAGATGCTCGCACCGCAGTCATCGCAGTAAAACACGGGGATGGGCAGGCCCCAGTGGCGCTGGCGGGAGATGCACCAGTCGGCGCGCTCCCGAATCATGGCCACCATCCGGTCGTGGCCCCACTCGGGCATCCAGGTGACGGCGTCAGCCGCGGCCACTGCCTCGTCCTTGAAGGCGTCCACCGAGCAGAACCACTGGTCCGTGGCCCGGTAGAGGATGGGCTCCTTGCACCGCCAGCAGTGGGCATACTGGTGGGTAATCGTCTCGCTGGCCAGCAGGGCGCCGCATGCCACCAGTGCATCGAAAATGGCGTCGTTGGCCTTGGTGTAATGGAGCCCGGCGAAGGCGCTCCCCGCCTCCTCGGTCATATAGCCCCGGTCGTCCACAGGCACCAGCACGCCGATATGGGTCTTGCCGCTGGCGTCATACTGCCGGCAGACCTCATAGTCCTCCTGGCCATGGCCCGGCGCGGTATGGACGCAGCCGGTACCGGCGTCCAGCGTGACATGGTCGCCGCAGAGGAGGACGCTCTCCCGGTCATACAGCGGGTGCTTGGCCGTCATCAGCTCAAACTCCGCACCCTTGCACTCGCCCAGGATTTCTACCTGGGAAATCCCCGCCACTTTCTGCACTTCCTCCAGACGGCCCTTTGCCAGGATATAGATTTCCCCGGAGGGCACCTTCGCCAGCACATAGTCCAAATCCGCGTTGACGCAGATGGCCAGGTTGCCCGGCAGGGTCCAGGTGGTGGTGGTCCAGATGACAAAATACATCTTGGACACATCGCCGAAGCGGCCCAGGCGGCCCTTGTCATCGGACACGGGGAACTTCACATAGATGGACTTGCAAACGTCATCGGCGTACTCAATCTCCGCCTCCGCCAGGGCGGTCTCATCGTGGGGGCACCAGTACACGGGCTTCTTTCCCTTGTAGATATACCCCTTTTCAAACATCTTCCCAAAGACCTTGACTTCCTCGGCCTCGAACTTGGGGTCCATGGTGCGGTAGGGGTGGTCCCAGTCGCCCAGGACGCCCAGGCGCTTGAACTGCTGCATCTGCTTCTGCACGAAGTCCTCGGCGAAGTCCCGGCAGGCATCGCGGAACTCGGGAATGGTCATCTCCTTGCGGTTGAGCTTCTGCTGCTTGATGATGGCGCTCTCGATGGGCATGCCGTGGTTGTCCCAGCCGGGGGTGTAGGGCACCCGGTAGCCGGACATGCTCTTATAGCGGCAGATAAAGTCCTTGAGGCACTTGTTCAGGGCTGTTCCCATGTGGATATAGCCGTTGGAAAAAGGAGGGCCGTCATGCAGAATGAAGTCCGGCTTTCCCTCGTTGCGCCGGAGCATCTCGTGGTAGAGGTCCATCTCATACCAGCTTGCGAGCATGTCGGGCTCCCGCTTGGGCAGGGAGGCCCGCATGGGGAAATCAGTTTTCGGCAGGTTTACCGTGGCATTATAGTCCTGGGGCATATACGCTCTTCTCCTATCTCTACGTTTGTATCTCTCCGGCCTCCTCCCGGGACCGGGCAGAGGCGGCAAAGCCGCCAAAGCGGCGTGAGAAAACCACGCCGCCGGGGTTGTTTTTCCTTACTCCTGGCCGAAGCGGAGGTCGTCAAAATTCAGCTTAGTCTGGCCGTCGGCCTCCTTGCCCAGGCTGAAGTGCTGGGTGGGCTCGCTGCCCGCGACAGCGGTGTCTGCCGCCGGCAAATCCTCCTCCAGCTTCATCTCCGCTGCCGGCTCCTCCACAAGCTTGGCCACAGAGTCCTCAATGCTCTTGACCGTGGTGTCCAAATCCTCATGCGCCGCGGCCTGGGGCGCCGCCGGAGCCGGGGCAGCGCTCTGTTCCGGCACCTTGGGCACAGGCACCGAACCTGTGAACCGCTCAATGGAGTCCAAAAACTGCATCTGCTGGTTGCACAGGGCCCGTACCTTGGCGACAAAGTCCCCAGTGGCCTCCTTCACAGCGGAGACCTTGGCCTGCTCTGTGGCGGCGGCGTTTTTCGCCTCGGAGAGGAGGCGCTGGGACTCTGCCAGGGTCTTGGTCTTTAAGTCCTCGCTGCTCTTCTGGGCCTCGGAGAGCATGGCCTCGCTCCGCTCCTTGGCCTCGTTTTCAATTTGGACGCTCATTTTCTGGGCGCTTAAGAGGGCCAGGCGCATGGCGTCCTCGGTGGAGCGGTATTCCTCCACCTTTTCCACCAGCACCTTCAGCTTCCCCTTCAAAACTGCATTTTCTTTCTGCAGCGCGGCGTATTCTGTGGAAATTTCGCTGAGAAAATCGTCCACGCCGCCCATGTCATAGCCGCCAAATACCGCTTTTTCAAAGGATTTTTCCTTAATTTCCTGCGCTGTCAGCATATCTTCTATCACCTTTCCCTGTTGATTTCTGCCCTGCCGGCACCCGCCGGCCAACCCTTAGAAATACAGGCCGTTATTCTCCAGTTCGTCAATCAAGTCCCCCATAATGTCCACATTGTAGGGAGTGATGATATAGGTGGAAACCGCCACCTTCTTAATCTTGCCCTCCAGAGCATAGGCCACACCGCTGAGGAAGTCAATCAGCCGCCGGGCCACCTCTTTATTTGCCTGCTCCAGATTCATCACAACTGTGCGCTTCTCCCGGAGATGGTCGGCAATCTCCGCCGCCGTCTCAAAGCGCTCGGGCTTTACCAATACCACTTTCAGCTGGGCGGTGGTATTGATGTTCACAACCTTGTTGTCCCGCCGGGGCACCTGGGTGGGGCGGGAAGTTTCATAGTCGGAATAGC
This sequence comes from uncultured Oscillospiraceae bacterium, assembly GCA_964601435.1. GTDB lineage: Bacteria > Bacillota > Clostridia > Oscillospirales > Oscillospiraceae > CAZRNK01. The sequence goes on from CAZRNK010000004.1 coordinate 6,107, forward strand.
TGGGGGAAAAGGAGCTCCTCCTGGCCGAAGAGGCCGTCCCCGAGCTGCCCGGCGTGCTGCGGGCAGGCGCACTCTCCCTGGGCGCCGCCTGCGGGGCCGCCTGGGCGGGAGCCGTGTCCTCGAACTCCATCTCCTCATCGTCATCGTCATACGGCCGTGTCAATTTTTTCAGTTCATCCAGAAGACCCATGTATGCTTCCTCCTACTTCCATATGGGCAGGGGGGCGCGGCGCGCCCCTTATGGTTTCTCTGTATAAGTTCGGGCACCGAAAATCACTGTGCCCAGGCGAATCATATTCGCCCCTGCTTGAACGGCGTCCAGATAGTCGCCGCTCATCCCCATGGACAGAAAGTCCATAGTGACATTATTATATTTTTTTCCGCCGATGTCAACAAAAAGCTGACGCATTTCGTCAAAATACGGCCGGTTTGAGCCCGGTTTTACAGAAATTGGCGGAATTGCCATGAGCCCGCGCACCCGGACGTGCGCGATATTTCCCATTTCATCCAGAATCTCCGGCAGTTCCTCCGGCCGCAGGCCGCTCTTGGCCGCCTCGCCGCCGATGTTAATTTCCAGCAGGCAGTCCTGGACAATGCCGCGCTCTCCCGCCAGGCGGTCAATCAGCCGCAGGAGGGCCAGGGAGTCCACCGACTCAATCAGGTCGCACAGGCCCACCACCTGTTTGGCCTTGTTCTTCTGAAGATGGCCGATGAAATGCAGAGGCGCGCCGGCATAGGCCCCCTGGGCATTTTTCTCCAGCATCTCCTGGACCCGGTTCTCCCCGCAGGCGTCCACGCCGGCGGCAATGGCCTCCCGGATGGCCTCCGGGCCGTTCATCTTTGTAGCCGCTACCAGCAGCACCGGCGCGTCTCCCAGCTCCCGGCGCACCCGCCGGATATTTTCTGTAATGGACATGTCAATCCAGCACCTTTCCATCGTGGAGGTCCTTGCCCGAGACGATGATTTCGTTCCCCGCCCGGAGGGCGCCCGCGTCCCCGGCGGCTTCCACCAGGCAGAAGTCCTGGGCCTCATAGACAATCTCCACATATTTTCGCTCCGCCTGCATACCGGTGATGGTGTAGACGTAGGCGTCCCCGTCCTCGTCATAACGGATGGCCTCTGCGGGCACCCGGATGCCGCTGTAACTGGCAAAGATGATGTCCGCGCTGGCCTGGCGCATCGCCAGTGTCTCCTCCAGGGCCTCCAGGCAGGAGAAAATGACCACCTGCTCGTCCCCCTCCCGCTGGCCCAGATAGGCCACTGTGGCGGAAACGCTGCCGTCATAGTACCGGCCAAATTCCAGCTCCACGCTGTCGCCTTCCTCCAGGACAGCCGCCTCCTCTGCGTCCACTACGGCGGCGAAGTACCACACAAAGCCCGTCACCAGCTTGCCAAAGGCATTCTCCGGGACGCTCTGCCCGCCGGATAGGAGGATTTCCCGCAGCGCCGAGGGGGTAAGAGAGCGGACAGCGGACAAATCATAGTCCTCATAGCCATCGAGGATTTCTGAAAAGATGCCGGCAGAGGGGGCTGTAATAGCCCGGGTGGTTTCGGTTTCGCTGGTGCGCAGGGCCTGGAGCTCCTGCTCCAGGGCAGACAAATCGCGCTCGCTGACGCTGCCGGACTGGTCGGCCATCACCAGGGAGCGCAGGCTCATGCTCAAAGCGTCCAGGTTCGTCAAATCATGGCGGGCGATGGCCCCCGTCAGGGCGGAGACCGCCGAGCGGATGGCCGCCTCTCCCGCGCCCAGGCTCTCCGTGTCCGCCGCTTCCAGCAGGGTCTGAACGCGTGCAATTTCCAGCTCCAGCTCCCGCATGCGGTTCACCCGCTCCAGGGCGGCGGTGCCCGAGAGTTCCACAGCCACCGCCGCGCCGGCGGAGACCCGGCTCCCCTCCTGGGCCAGGATGCCCACATTCTCCGCACCGCTGGCCAGATACTCTTCTTCCCGGATGGCCAGCCCCGTGACCGTAGTGCTCTCTTCAATGGTGGCGTTCACGGCCAGGGCCGTCACTGTGGAGTCGCTGGCCGCATTCCAGAGATACACCCCCACATAGGCCACCAGGGCCAGGAACAAGAGAAAGGATACGATTTTTGTAACTTTATCTGTTTTTTCCATAATCGCTCCTGCCGCATTCCGCTCCGGCGGCCGGGGAACGGAAAGCTATGTATTGCTCTCCCCCTTTGTCAGCTCAACGGGGTGAGGCGGAATAATGGTGGAGATGGCGTGCTTGTAAATCATCTCCTGCTTCCCCTCGCTGTCCAGGACCACCACGAAGCTGTCAAAGCCCCGGATGACCCCTTTGAACTGGAACCCGTTCATGAGAAAGACGGTGACAAGCAGCTTGTCCCGGCGCGCCTGGTTGAGGAACAAATCCTGTAGGTTCTGTGTCTTTTGCATAGTCAGCCAACTCCCTTTTCCGGGCGCGGCTTATTCTTTAATTGTACCACAAGCCCTCGCCCCATAAAATAGTAAATTTGTACAAATCAATGGCGGATTCGCGGAAATCCTCCCGTTGTACGGACTCCTATTTTATACCGTGGCTGTGAAAAAACGCTGTCGAAAGCCGTCGTGCCCAATCAAAATCGGGCTCCCCCTCCCATTGGAGCCAAAAGACGTCCTTTTCCCGGCGCAGCCAGGTGAGCTGCCGCTTGGCATACCGGCGGGAAGCGCGGGCAATGGCCTCCTCCGCCTCCGCCAGGGTCCCCTGCCCCGCCAGGAAGTCCGCCAGCTCCTTGTACCCAATGGCCTGCATGGCTGTGCTCTCCGGCGGCACGCCGGCGTCCAGAAGGGCGCGCACTTCCGCCACCAGCCCATCCCGGAACATCGCCGATACCCGGGCATCGATTCGCCCATAGAGCTGCGCCCGGTCTGCAAAGGTGAGGGCTATCTTTACCCCCTCATATGCCGGGGGGCGCGCCCGGCTCTCCACATCAAATTCCGTCAGGGTCCGCCCGGTCAGGCGGTAGACCTCCATGGCCCGGACCAGGCGTTTTTTGTCCCCGGGCTGGAGCCGCTGCGCCCGCTGGGCATCCACCTGGGCCAGCTTCTCCCGAAATGCCGCGCCCCCCATGGCGTCATACTCCGCCGAGAGGGCCGCCCGGAGGGCGCCGTCTGCGGGGATGGGGGCAAAGGCATCTCCCATCAGAAGGGCATTGATATACAGCCCCGTACCGCCCACCACGATGGGCACGCGCCCCCGGCGGAGGATATCCGCCACGCACGCTCCCGCCTCCCGGGCATAGCGGGCTGCGGAGTAGGGCTCAGTGGGATCTGCTACATCCAGCATGTGATGGGGCACCCCCCGGCGCTCTGCAGCCGTGGCCTTGGCCGTCCCGATGTCCATGCCCCGATAGACCTGCATAGAGTCCGCTGAAACAATCTCGCCGCCCAGGGCCAGGGCCAGTTCCACGCCCAGCCGGGTCTTTCCCGTGGCGGTGGGGCCGGTGAGAATGGGAATTTTCGGGGGCATCAGCTCCGCCCCCGCATCAGTGCCTCATAACGCTCAATGTAGTCCTGGAGGTCCTTCACTTCGTTGAAGTGGGCCTCCTCCGCCTGGGCCATGGCGGCATATTCCTTCTGAATCAGTTCATCGGCGGCGTCGATGGCCGCATGCTGGAACTCGAACATGCTGTGGTAGCTCTCCTCAGCATATTCCTTCAGGATGTCCTTGAGCAGCGCCAGCTGCTTGTCTGTGAAATCAATCTGCATTTTTTATCCCTCCGCATATGGTAAAAAA
>CAZRNK010000004.1:9944-19622 GCA_964601435.1 uncultured Oscillospiraceae bacterium
CTGCTTGTCTGTGAAATCAATCTGCATTTTTTATCCCTCCGCATATGGTAAAAAAATCTTCTCAGCCTGTCGAAAAACCTCTCCATCGAAGTGAATTCCGGCATACAGCAGGGGAGCTCGAGGGGGCAAGGCCCTCCTCGAATGAAATCGGCCGCCGTCAAAAAGCCTGAAAAATCAGGGCTTTTTGAGCGAAGCGGCATTTTTGCCCTTGAAAATGCCCGGCGGCAAAGCGCAGGCAAAAAAGACCCGATAGGGACTTTTTGACAAGCTGAGAAGAGGAAATTCTTCTTTTCATTTCCATAGTCCTATGGTAGAATACTCCCACGAAAGGAGTTGCGCCATACCATGAAAGTCAAAATCACTGGAGACAGCACCTGCGACCTCTCCCCGGCCCTGCTGGAGCAGTACGACATTGGCGTCACGCCCCTGTACGTCGTCCGGGACGGCCAGGCATATAAGGACGGCCTGGAAATCACCCCCGACGACATCTATGCCCATGTAAACGCCGGCGGCGCCATGTGCTCCACCGCGGCGGTGAGCGTGGCGGACTACGTGGGCTATTTCTCCGAATACCTGAAAACCTATGACGCCATCGTCCACATCAACATCAGCAGTGAATTTTCCGCATGCTATCAAAATGCCCTGCTGGCCTCCCAGGAGCTGGGCGGCCGGGTGTATCCCGTAGACTCCCGCAACCTCTCCACCGGCAGCGGCCACCTGGCCCTGGATGCGGCAGAGCTGGCGGCAGAGGGCCTCTCCGCGCCGGAAATCCAGGCGGAGCTGAATGCACGCAAGGACAAGCTGGACGTCAGCTTCCTCCTGGACACCCTGAAATATCTCCACAAGGGCGGGCGCTGCAGCGCCGTGGCCGCCCTGGGGGCCAACCTTCTGAACCTCAAGCCCTGCATCGAGGTCAAGGACGGCCGCATGGGCGTGGGAAAAAAGTACCGGGGCAGTATGGGAAAATGTCTCGTCCAGTATGTCCAGGACCGGCTCGCAGGCCGGAACGACATCGACACCCGGCGCATTTTCATCACCCACTCCGGCTCCAGTCCCGAGACCATCGAGGCGGTGCGCCAGGCGGTGGAGCGCTGCCAGACCTTCGAGAAAATTCTGATTACCCGGGCCGGCTGCACCATCTCTAACCACTGCGGCCCCAACACCCTGGGCATCCTGTATTTCCACAAATAACGTCGCAATTTAATCCCCGGCCCGGCGGCTTCCGCCGGGCCGGATTGTCTATACGATGCGCTTGAACTGCTTGTCCAGCTCCCTTTTCGTCAGCGTCACCGCCACCGGGCGGCCGTGGGGGCAGTATTGAATCTCTCCGCTGAGTACACGCTCCGCCAGGGCGGCCATCTCCTCGGCCTCGCTGCCGCGCCCCGCCTTAATCGCCGCCTTGCAGGCCACAGTATGGAGGATTTCGTCCCGGATGTCCTTCCCCCGGCCATGGCGCAAATCCTCGCAGATGGCCTCCAGCAGCACTGTGGCATCCCCCTGGATGTCTGCGGGCACCGCCCGGAGGATGACGCTGCCGAAACCATAGGCCTCAATCTCAAAGCCCAGCTCCATGAGCTCCCCGGCGTGGCTTAAAAGCAGCTCTGCATCCGCCGCCCCCGGGGAAAAGGTCACCGGCTCCAGCAGGGTCTGGCGCATGGCAGAGAGCTTGCCTGCCTGGAGGCGGTCAAAGAGGATGCGCTCGTGGGCGGCGTGCTTGTCAATGAGAATCAGCGCCTCCCCCTGCTCCACCAGGATGTAGGTGTCCAGGGCCTCCCCAATGACCCGGAAGGGGGTCTCCTCCCGGGCTTCCGCCGGCTCTGCCGTTACTGCCGGCTCTGCCTGATGGGGCTGCGGCTGGGGCGCCGCTGCCGGGGAAGGCGCTGGGCACACCGGTTCCGGCGCCGCCCGCTGCACCGCCGCCGGTGCAGACGGCCCGCCAGTGCGGGCTGTCTCCCGCCCGGAGAGGTCCAGCCGAATCTGGTAAGGGGCGATGGGGCTGTTGACCCGGCCGGAGGCGGCCGGTGCCGCCGGCGCGTTCCCGCCGTCCTGCCGCGCCCGGAACTCCTGGGCCGTCATGTGCTGATAAAAGTCCGCCTTCTGAACCGGCACAGCCCGGCCCAGCGCCGAAATCCGGGCCGTCTCCCCGGCAGGCCCCTCCGCCTGGAGGGCGCCCAGGGCGGCGTAATACACCGCGTCAAAAACCTTGCGCTCCTGGGAAAACTTCACCTCATTTTTCGTAGGGTGGACATTTACATCCACCGCCCCACAGCTCAGCTCCACATAGAGGACGCAGGCGGGGAACCGCCCGGTGAGCAGGGTATTTTTATAGGCCTGCTCCACCGCCGCCTGCAGGGCGGCAGACCGGATGGAGCGGCCATTGACGAAGAAATACTGCTGGGCCCGGTTGCCTCGCCCCGCCCGGGGGGCGGAGACAAAGCCGTGGACGCGGATGCCCTCGCTCTCCGACAGGCAGGGAAGCATCCCCGCCGCAAAGTCCCGGCCCAAAAGGCTGTAGACACAGCTCTCCGGCTTGCCGTCCCCGGGAGAGAAAAACTCCTCCTTCCCGTCCCGGATGCACCGGACAGAAATCTCCGGCCGCCCCAGGGCGCAGCGCAGGGCCAGGCTCAGGCACCAGGCCCCCTCCGCCCGGTCGCTCTTCAGGAATTTCAGCCGGGCCGGGGTGTTGTAAAAAAGGTCTCGGACGGCAATCACAGTCCCCTCCGGGGCGCCGGCGGGGCCCATCTCCTGAATGTCGCCCCCCTCCAGGGTCATATGGGTGCCCTCGGCCGCCCCCTGAGTCCGGGTCAGCAGCTCAATGCGGCTCACCGCGGCGATGGCCGCCAGGGCCTCGCCCCGGAACCCCATGGTGCCGATGGCCTCCAAATCCGCAGGGGTGCGCAACTTACTGGTGGCGTGGCGCAGGAAGGCCACGCCAGCGTCCTCCGGGGCCATGCCGCAGCCGTCGTCCGTCACCCGAATCAGGCTCCGGCCCCCGTCCCGGATTTCCACGGTGATATTTTTCGCGCCGGCGTCCATGGCGTTCTCCATCAGCTCTTTCACCACGCTGCCGGGGCGCTCCACCACCTCGCCGGCGGCAATCAAGTCCGCCACATGGGGCTCTAGTATATGAATTGCAGGCATTTTCCGCCTCCTTTGCCGCTTGTTTTGCGCGCAGCCGCCCCACGCGGGGCGCTGCAGGGCAATTATACCGCAAAATGATTGAAACTTCCACCAAAAAATGATAAGATATGCGTATCTGCGGAAAAATGCCGGCTACGGCTACCCGCACTGAATCTTGAAGGAAAAAGGACGATGCAGCCATGCCCATAGCCCGTAAAGAGATTGACAGCGCCCGAATCGACGCCCAGCTTGCCATCTGCCGGCAAATCCGCGCCGAGAACGCCCGTTTCCCCCAGCCGCCCCTGGCCCTGGTGGAGACTTACGGCTGCCAGCAGAACGAGGCCGACAGCGAGCGCCTCCGGGGCTATCTCCGGGAGATGGGCTATGCTTTCACTCAGGACACGGCGGAGGCGGACGTCATCGTCATCAACACCTGCGCCATCCGGGAGCACGCAGAGCAGCGGGTCTTCGGCGCGGTGGGGGCCCTGACCCACACCAAGCGGCGCAAGCCCAGCCAGGTTATTGCCCTGTGCGGCTGCATGGTGCAGCAGCCCCACATCGCCGAGAAGGTGCGCCGCTCTTACCGGATTGTGGACCTGTGCTTCGGCCCCCACGAGCTGTGGCGCTTCCCGGAGCTGCTCCAGCGGGTGCTGGCCGAGCGGGGCCGGGTGTTTGCCACAGCGGACGACGCCGGGGCCATCGCCGAGGGGCTGCCCATCCAGCGCAGCGGAACGGTAAAGGCCTGGCTTTCGATTATGTACGGCTGCAACAATTTCTGCACCTACTGCATTGTGCCCTATGTCCGGGGCCGGGAGCGGAGCCGCCGGCCGGAGGACATCCTCCGGGAGGCCCGGCAACTGGTCGCGGAGGGGTACAAGGACATCACCCTCCTGGGCCAGAATGTAAACTCCTACGGCAAGGATTTGGACACACCCATTGACTTCGCCGCCCTTTTGCGGCAGGTAAACGCCATTGAGGGGGATTTCCGCATCCGCTTTATGACCAGCCACCCCAAGGACGCCACGGAGGCGCTCTTCGCGGCCATGGCGGAGTGCGAAAAATGCGCCCCCCAGCTCCACCTCCCCGTCCAGTCGGGGAGCGACGCCGTTTTGAAGCGGATGAACCGCTGCTACAGCGTGGAGAAATACCTGTCCCTGGTGGAATCGGCCCGGCGGCAGATTCCCGGCCTGGTTTTGACCACCGACATCATTGTGGGCTTCCCCGGGGAGACGGAGGCGGACTTTTCCGACACTCTCCGCCTGGTGGAGCAGGTGGAGTATGACGCCATGTTCACCTTCCTCTATTCCCGCCGGGAGGGCACCCCCGCTGCCAAGATGCCCGACAGCGCCACCCGGGAGGAGAAGCAGAAGCGCTTCGACCGCCTGCTGGAAGTCCAGAACGCCATCAGCGCCAAAAAGCACGCCGCCTATGTGGGCTCTGTCCAGGAGGTTCTGGTGGACGGCGAGAGCGGCGACCCCTACTACAACCTCTCCAGCCGCACCGGCGGCGGGCGCCTGGTCCACCTCCACGGGGACACCGCTGCCATCGGCACCTTCGCCCGGGCATCCATCACCGACGCCAACACCTGGGCCCTCTTCGGGGAGCTGCTCCCGGAGGACGGGCGCAGCCAAAGCTGACAATATTCAAGAAAAACAGAGAAAGCCCGCAGGGCCGTCCAGCGTCCGCCGGGCAGGAAAGGAGGCCGCACCATGGCCGAACTCACCCCTATGAAGCGGCAGTATCAGGAGATTAAGAGCCGGCACCAGGACTGCCTGCTGTTTTTCCGCCTGGGGGATTTTTACGAGATGTTTGACGAGGACGCCAAGACCGCCTCCAAGGAGCTGGATTTGGCCCTCACCACCCGGGACCGGGGCAAGCCGGCAGAGGACCAGACGCCCATGTGCGGCGTCCCCTTCCACAGCGCCGAGGCCTACATCGCCCGGCTCATCGCCAAGGGCTATAAAGTCGCCATCTGCGAGCAGATGGAGGACCCCGCCCAGGCAAAGGGCCTCGTCCAGCGGGAAGTAATCCGGGTCATCACCCCCGGCACTGTCACAGAGACCTCCATGCTGGAAGAGGGCAAATCCAATTATCTGGGCGCCGTATTCCTCGGCGAGGAGACCGGCGCCGTGGCCTTCTGCGACGTATCCACCGGCGAGTTCTGCGTGGCCTCCTTCCAGGAGGCGTGCGTCACCCACATCCTCAATGAACTGGGCCGCTTCGCCCCCCGGGAAGCCGTCCTGAACGCCGCAGCAGAGACAAACTCGGATATCCTCTTCTTCCTCCGGGACCGCCTGGGCTGCCTGCTGGAGCCGGGGGATGCCCGCTTTGACGTGGCCGCGGGCCGGGAGCGGGTCTGCCAGCAGTTTCATGCCCCGGACGCAATGTCCCTGGGCCTGGAGGATGACGCCGCCATCGCCGCGGCGGGGGGCCTGCTCAGCTACATCGTGGAGACGCAGAAAATCGACCTGAGCCATATCAATGTCCTGGACGTCTTTACCCAGGGCCGGTTTATGGAGCTGGACTATACCACCCGCCGGAACCTGGAGCTCACCGAGACGCTGCGCTCCGGGGAGAAGCGGGGCAGCCTCCTGTGGATTCTGGACAAGACACGCACGCCTATGGGGAGCCGGCTGCTGCGCAGCTGGGTGGAGCGCCCCCTCCTCTCCCCTGTGGCCATCAAGCGGCGGCTCTCCGCCGTGGACGAGCTCTTCCACGACAATGTGCTCCGGGGGGAGCTGATGAACCGCCTGCGGGAAATTGGGGACATGCGCCGGCTGGTGGGCAAGTGCGTCTATGGCACTGCCAACGGCAAGGATGTGCTGGCCCTGGGCAACTACTGCGCCGCCCTGCCCGGCCTCACCGGCCTCCTGGGAAACGTCCGGAGCGCCGCCCTGCGGGAGATTTCCGCTATGGACACCCTCTCCGATGTCTCCGGCCTCATCCACCGGGCCATCTGCGACGAGCCCCCCTTCTCCATCCGGGAGGGAGATATTCTCCGTACTGGGTACAGCGAGGAGGTGGACTATCTCCGCAGCGTCCGGGACAACGGCGCGTCCATGATTCGCGCCCTGGAGGCCCGGGAGCGGGAGCGCACCGGCATCAAGAAGCTGAAGGTGGGCTACAACAAGGTCTTTGGCTATTATATCGACGTTCCCCGCTCCGCCGGCGACGTCCCCCTGCCGGAGGACTATATCCGTAAACAGACCCTGGTGTCCAATGAGCGCTATTTTACCCAGGAGCTCAAGGAGCTGGAAAACACCCTCCTCACCGCCCGGGACCGGATTGGGGAGCTGGAATATCAGCTCTTCGCCCAGGTCCGGGACACCGTGGCCCAGGCCGTCACCCGCATCCAGGCCTCAGCAGACGCCGTGGCGGCTCTGGACACCTACTGCTCCCTGGCGGAGACGGCAGTGCGGAACAACTATGTGCTGCCGGAGGTGGACTTTTCCCAGACGCTGCAAATCGTCCAGGGGCGCCACCCCGTGGTGGAGCAGACCCAGAAGGACACCCTCTTTGTCCCCAACGACACTTTTCTAAATGACACGACCGACACGGTGGCCGTGGTCACCGGTCCCAACATGGCGGGCAAGAGCACCTATATGCGCCAGACGGCCCTCATTGTGCTCATGGCCCAGATTGGCAGCTTTGTCCCGGCCAAAAGCGCCACCATCGGCGTAGTGGACCGGGTTTTCACCCGCATCGGCGCCAGCGACGATTTGGCCGCCGGGCAGAGCACCTTCATGGTGGAGATGACGGAGATGGCCGCCATATTGCGCCAGGCGACGGCCAAGAGCCTGCTCATCCTGGACGAGATTGGCCGGGGCACCTCCACCTTTGACGGCATGGCCATCGCCCGGGCCGTCCTGGAGTACTGCGCCGACAAGCGCCGCCTGGGGGCCAAGACCATGTTCGCCACCCACTACCGGGAACTGGCCGCCCTGGAGGGGACCCTGCCCGGGGTGCGCAACTACAACATCACCGCCAAGAAGCAGGGCGGCCGCCTGATTTTCCTCCGGAAAATTGCCCCCGGCGCCGCGGACGACAGCTACGGCATCGAGGTGGCCAAGCTGGCGGGCATGCCCGACAGCGTCGTACAGAAAGCCAAGGATTACCTCCGGGAACTGGAGAGCGGCGGCGCCACTGCGCCGGAGCGCCCCGCCGCCGGAGCGGCTGCGGGAGGCGGCCAGCTCTCCCTGACAGATTTGGGCGCTTCGGAAATCTGCGAGACCCTCCGCACCCTGGATGTCAACACCCTGACTCCCCTGGAGGCCATCAACCTGCTCTATACCCTGAAAAAGAAAGTGGATGCCTGATGCCTGATACTCTTTTCTCTTCTGGAAAACTCACCCGCCGGGAGGCAATTGTGGGCTGGGTCTATGTGCCCATCCACATGTTCCTCCTGCCTCTGCTGCTGAACCTCTTTGCCTATTTTTCCCCCACGCCGGTGGACACAGTGACGCTGAACATCGTCTACTACGCCGCCGGGGCCCTCTTTGTCCTGCTGGCCCTCCGGCGGCTGCTGCGCCAGGACTTCGACGTGCTGCTGGACAGCCTGGGCACCTGCCTGCTGACCATCATCGCCGCGTACTTTATCGACTCGGTCTTGTCCGCCGGGGTGCTGCTCTTCTTAGACTCCCTCCTGGAGACAGCCGCCAACCCCAACAACAACGCCGTCATGGAGATGGCGGAGACCAGCGGCGGCGCGGCCTTCGGCCTGGCGGTGTTTATCGGCCCCCTGGTGGAGGAGACCCTTTTCCGGGGCGTAGTATTCGGCTCCATCCGGAAAAAACACCGGGTGCTGGCCTATGTGGTGTCCATCCTGATTTTCTCCCTGTACCACGTCTGGCAGTATGCCCTGGCCTATATGAGCCCCGCCATGCTCCTCTATGCCATCCAGTATATCCCCATCTCCTTCGCCCTGGCCTGGAGCTATGACCGCACCGGGAGCATTTGGACGCCCATCTTCTTCCACATGGCCCTCAACGCCCTGGCCATGTTCGTCACAAGCAGCCTGTAGCCCCCGCCGCGGCGGCGGCATCGGGCCATATTGCGGCACCAAACCCACTGCGTGTGCAAAATTCGTGGAAAGCGCCGGTTTTTCTTGCATCTTCTCTGGATTTATGGTAGCATTGTACTATTACAATTCTAGAGAAAGAAGAGGTCCTTTCATGAAAGTACAGTCCTACTACTATTCCAAAACCGGTAACGCACAGGAACTGGCTACCCGGATCGCCCGGGAGTACAAGGTAAAGGCCGACCAGATTCCCCCCGCCTATCAGCCGGAGCGGGAGACGGTAGTCTTCATCTCCTTTGAAAGCGGCAAGCTGGAAGAGAAGCTGGTCACCTTCTGCAAGAGCCTGACCATTGCCAAGGCCCGCCACGTTGCCCTGGCCGTCGTCGGCCCTGACACCACTGGCCTCGACGAGCTCCGCAGCCTGATTTCCAGCACCGGAGTAGAAGTATTGGACGACACATTCCATGCAGCCGTGAAAGGCGGATTTTTGAAGAAGGGGAAGATTTCGAGCGCACAGCTGGACGAGGGTCTGGCCTGGTCGAAGAAGATTGTGGATTCCTTCGGACTGGAATAACCCTTTCTCGGCCTTTAAGAAAAGACTTTTAAAAAAACAGCCCAAAAGGGGGCGGCAGCAAATGCCGCCCCCTCTAAAAAAGCAAAAAGACAGCGCCGAATGAAACGGCGCTGTCTTTTTTATACTGGGCCCGTCAGGTGCCCAGCTGAATCCACAGCTCGCTGTAGAGCTCCCGGGTCTCCTGGGGCAGGACCAGATAGGCCTCACACCGGTCAAGGACCTCCTGGGGAGCGGCCATAATCTCATAGAGCTCCATGTCCAGGGGCTCGCCGTACTGCTCCTCATACCACTCGGGGTACATCTCCAGCGCCTCGGTGTTGGGGGAGGCATACCAGATGTAGTCCATGTTCCGCAGATTGGCCTCGGTGGAGGCGATGAAGTTAATCCACTCGTGGGCCTCGTCCACGTTCTCCGCGTCCTTCAGGATGCACATGGCATCTACAAACCAGTTGGAGCCCTCCTCGGGCACCACATAGGCCAGGTCCGGATTGTTCTCCAGCATGGTCAGGTAGTCCCCGGCGTAATAGGTGGCAATGGCGGCGTTGCCGTTCTCCATGACCTGGAAGATTTCATCCATAACCTTGCCGGCATAGACCCCGTTTTCCCAGGCGTCGGCAATCAGCTGATAGGCCTCCCGGATTTCGGCCTCATCGGTGGTATTGACCGAATACCCCAGATAATACAGCGCCATGCCGAAGGCATCCCGGGAGTTGTCAATGAGCATAACATTTCCGGCATACGTATCGTCAAACATGACGCTCCAGCTGGTAATAGGTTCCTCCACCATAGTCGTGTTGTAGATAATGCCCAAGGTGCCCCAGGTGTAGGGGACAGTATAGAGGTTCTCCGGGTCGTAGGAGAGGTTTTTAAACCGCTCGTCAATCTTCTCAAAGTTGGGAATCTTGCTGTAGTCCAAAGGCTGCAGCATATCCTCCTCGATGAGCTGGGAAATCATATAGTCAGAGGG
>CAZRNK010000005.1:0-11678 GCA_964601435.1 uncultured Oscillospiraceae bacterium
TTGCCCATCACTATAAGCTGGGCAATCTGGTTACATTTGTGGACCGCAATGGCCTCTCCTTCGACGGCCCGACAGAGGAGTATATGTCCCTGGAGCCCTTTGCGGAGAAGTGGAAGTCCTTCGGCTGGAATGTGGTGGAGATTGATGGCCACGACATGAACGCCATTGTTGATGCGATTGATAACCTGCCGCCGGTCGATTTTGACAAACCCACCGTTGTGATTGGACATACGGTAAAGGGCAACGGTGTCAGCTTCATGGAGAACAATGTAGCCTGGCATGCCGGCAGTGTCAACGAAGAGGACTGGAAGAAAGCCAAAGAAGAGCTGACAAAAGCCTACGAGGAGCAATGGGGGGCGATTTCATGAGCGGTGTTACACTGAATATGGTGGCATATACCAGCTTGCGGGATGCGGTTGGTAACTGCTTGGCCGACCTGGGGAAAGAGTATGATAACATGTTGGTCCTGACGGCCGATGTGGATACATCTTCCCGTATTCAGGCCTTTAAAGAAGCCTTTCCTGACCGCTGCTACAATGTAGGTATTGCAGAGCAGAGTTTGATGAGTACGGCCGCTGGCCTTGCACACGAGGGATTCAAACCGCTGTGCTTCGCGTTTGCGTCCTTTGCCTCCATGCGCTGCTATGAGCAGATTCGCACCGACATCTGCTACTCCAGCCTGCCGGTGATTATCATTGGCAACAATGCAGGTTACTCCAACGGCGCTTCCGGCTGCACCCACTGTGCCCTGGAGGACTCCGCGATGATGGTAGCCTGCAACAACATGACGGTTATCGAGCCCGGCGACCCCTTCCAGATGGTCAAGGTTCTGGAGGCGGCTATGGAGCTGAATGCCCCCGTCTATATCCGGATGGGCCGCGAGGCCACCCGGTCCCTGTATTCCGAGGACGTGAAGTATGAGATTGGCAAGGCGTTGATTCCCCGGGCAGGGGACGATGGGGCCTTTATCTGTACGGGTATCATGGTCCACTTTGCCATGGAGGCTGCGGAGCGCATTGAAAAAGAGCTGGGCAAAAAAGTCCGCGTAGTGGATATGCACACCATTAAGCCGCTGGACAAGGAAGCGGTTATTGACGCTGCCAAGACCGGACGCGTTGTAGCGGCTCAGGACCACAATCTGCTGGGCGGACTGGGTCAGCTGGTTGGTTCCGCTATTGCCGAGGCAGGCCTTGCATGCAAACTGGTCTGCCGGGGTTGCCCGGACGAATTTGTGCCCATTGCGACGCCAGACTTCCTCTATGCCCGCAACGGTATGGATGCCAACGGTCTCTTTGAGGCAATGAAGTCCCTGTTCTGAGATGTCGGCAACAAAAAAAGAGAGCGCGTAAGCGCTCTCTTTTTTGTGTTGTTATTTTTTCTTTGCGGGCTTGCCGGTATAGAGCTGGTAGTAGCGCCCGCCTTCTTCAATAAGCTGGTCGTGGGTACCTCGCTCGATAATCCGTCCCTGCTCCATGACCATAATGCAGTCAGCATTGCGGACCGTGGAGAGCCGGTGGGCAATGACGAAGGTGGTGCGGCCCGTCATCAGGGCGTCCATACCCTCCTGCACCAAAGCCTCCGTCCTGGTGTCGATGGAAGAGGTGGCCTCGTCTAGAATCAGCACAGGCGGGTCGGCAACGGCAGCCCGGGCAATAGACAACAGCTGCCGCTGGCCCTGGCTCAAATTGGTACCATTTCCGGTGAGCATCGTCTGGTAGCCATCCGGGAGACGCTTAATGAAGCTGTGTGCGTTGGCCAGTTGGGCGGCGGCAATGCACTCTTCGTCGGTGGCATCCAGACGGCCATAGCGGATATTCTCCATTACCGTCCCGGTAAATAGGTTGGTATCCTGGAGCACGATGCCCAGGCTACGCCGCAAATCTGGCTTCTTAATCTTATTGATGTTGATACCGTCATAGCGGATTTTCCCATCCTGAATATCATAGAAGCGGTTAATCAGGTTGGTAATGGTCGTCTTGCCCGCGCCGGTGGAGCCGACCAAGGCAATTTTCTGACCGGGCGTCGCGTACATCTTGATATCGTGGAGTACCATTTTGTCCGGCGTATAGCCGAAATCCACGCCGTCAAAAGTGACGTCCCCCTCCAGTTTTTTGTAGGTAACAGTGCCGTCTGCCTTGTGTGGGTGCTTCCAGGCCCAGGTACCTGTCCGCTCGTCTGATTCTGCCAGATTCCCGTCCTTGGTAACTTTGGCATTGACCAGCTCGACATAGCCATCATCTGTTTCAGGCTCCTCATCCAGCAGTTTGAATACGCGGGAGGCGCCGGCGACAGCCATAACCACACTGTTGACCTGCTGGCTGAGTTGGGTAATAGGCTGGGTAAAGCTTTTACTTAGACCCAAAAAGGCCACCAAGGTTCCAATGGTCAGACTGGTAAATCCATTTACGGCAAGAATTCCGCCAACAATAGCACAGAGCACATAGCTGATATTGCCGATATTGGCGTTAATGGGCATAGTGATATTGGCAATCTTATTGGCATTGTTGGAGCTCTCCCGGAGCTGTTGGTTGAGCTTTCTGAACTGCTCCAGGCTTTTCTCCTCGTGACAGAATACTTTGACGACCTTTTGGCCTTCCATCATTTCCTCAATATAACCATCTACAATACCCAAATCCTTTTGCTGCTGGATAAAGTACTTCGCCGAAAGGCCGCTGAGCTTTCCCGTAACGAAAAGCATCACCATTACCATAACGACGGAGACAATTGTCAGCGGAATATCCAGGACTATCATGCTGACAAAAGTGGACACCAGGGTAATCAGGGAGTTAATCAGCTGGGGCAGGCTCTGGCTGATAAGCTGGCGAAGGGTGTCAATGTCGTTGGTGTAAACAGACATGATATCGCCATGAGAATTGGTGTCAAAATAGCGGATAGGCAGGGATTCCATATGGGTAAACACATCAATTCGCATCCGCTTCATAGTGCCTTGGCTTACATTGACCATGATACGGGTATAGCCATAGGAAGCCAGAACACCAAAGACCAGGACACAAATCAGGGAAAGCATAGCCCGGGCCAGGGGCGCATAGTCTGGTACGGCTGCCTGGGTGAGCGGGACGATGTAATCGTCAATGAGGCTCTGGGAAAACAGCGTGGCGCAGAGGGTGGACAGTACCGAAACGACAATTCCAATGACGACAACGACACAGGAGAATTTATAATTTTTCAGCACATAGCCGATTACCTGCTTCAGCAGGGACATTTGACTGCGGACGCTGCGCTTGGCAAAGGAGTTTTTATTTTCCTGCATATTTAATTTACACTCCTTTCTTTAATCTTTTTCTTGGTCAAAATCGCCGCCGCTCTGCATTTGGGCGTCGTAGATTTCTTTGTACAGGGCATTTGTTTTCAACAGATTCTCGTGGGTATCAAAACCGTTGACCTCGCCATCCTCTAAAATGAGAACCCGGTCGGAATCCTGAATACTGGAAATCCGTTGAGAGATAATAATTTTGGTAGTACCGGGGATACGTGCAGTAAAGGCTTGACGGATTTTGGCGTCTGTGGCTGTATCAACGGCAGAGGTCGAATCGTCTAGAATTAGAACTTTTGGTTTTTTCAGCAGGGCGCGGGCAATACACAGCCGCTGCTTCTGGCCACCGGAGACATTGGTACCGCCCTGCTCAATCCAGGTATTATACCCATCGGGCATTCGGTCAATAAACTCATCAGCGCAGGCCTGACGGCAGGCTTCTTTGCATTCTTCTTCTGTGGCGTCCTCTTTGCCCCAGCGCAGGTTATCCAGAATTGTACCGGAGAAGAGCACGTTTTTCTGAAGCACAACGGCCACCTGGTTACGCAGCGCCTCCATATCATATTCCCGCACGTCCCGGCCGCCAACATAGATGGAGCCATCGGTCATATCGTACAGACGGCTGATGAGGTTTACCAGGCTGGACTTGCCGCAGCCGGTGCCGCCGGTAATTCCGATTGTTTCCCCCGCTTTGATATGGATGTCAATGTCATGGAGCACGTCCTCGCCAGTGCCGTGTTTATAGGAGAAGCTGACATGGTTGAAGTCAATGCTGCCGTCGGCCACTGTCTCCAGCGGTTTTTCCGGGTTGGCCAAATCCGGCTCTTCTTCCAGCACTTCGGCGATTCGCCGGGCGCTGGCGGCGCTCATAGTAACCATGACAAAAATCATGGAGAGCATCATCAGCGACATCATCATGCTCATGACATAGCTGATGAGGGAGGTGAGGTTTCCGGTGGTCATGGTGCCGCCGACTATGTAATGGGCGCCAAACCAGGAGAGAGCCAGAATACAGCCGTAAATGACAATCATCATCACCGGATTATTAAAGGCGAGAATCGACTCTGCTTTTACAAACAGGCGGTAAAGATTTTCCGCGGCTTTGGTAAATTTATCGCCCTCATATTTCTCCCGGACGAATGCCTTGACTACGCGGATGCCGGAGACGTTCTCCTGAACGCTGGCGTTCAAGTCGTCATAGCGGTTGAATACTTCATCAAAAATGAGCATGGTCTTTTTCATAATGGCAAAGAGAATAATGCCCAAACCAATCAGTGCCGCAACGAAAATGAGGCTGAGGCGGACATTGATGAGGAAGCACATAATCATGCTGCAAATCATCATCAGCGGAGCCCGGACCGCCACACGGAGAATCATCAAATAGGCCATCTGGAGGTTTGTCACGTCCGTGGTCATCCGAGTTACCAGACCGGCTGTGCTGAATTTATCAATATTAGAAAAGGAAAAGCGCTGGATGTTTTCATACATCCCCTCCCGGAGATTCGCGGCGAAGCCGGAGGAGGCAGAGGCACCACAGCGACCAGCCTGCATACCGGTGTACAGACTGATAAGTGCCAGAACAATCATAATTGCGCCGTATAAATAGACATTGGACAAATTGCCCGCTTCAATCCCGTCGTCGATAATGGCCGCAGTGACAAAGGGAATCAGGATTTCCATCAAAACCTCAATCGCCGTGAAAACTGGCGTTAAAATGGAGTCTTTTTTATAAACGCCAATTTGACGGCAAAGTGTTCGAAGCATATTGCAGTCATCCTTTCTTAATAATTTTTTAATCGCATGCGTTTAATTTGGTGAAAATGAACGCCTGCCGTACGCTGACAGGCATTTATTTCATCGTATCATATAATTTTTGTAACAGCATATTGAGTTCCTTCCGTTCGTCCAGAGTAAGTCCAGCCAGGAGCTGCGCCTCATTGGCTGCCATTGAATCGTGTGCGACAGAGCAGATTTCCCGGCCTGCATCTGTAATTTGAATGTGCTTTACACGTTTGTCATAGGGATCACCAAAACGGACAACCAGCTTCTTTTTTTCCAGACGGAGGGCAATGCCCGCTGCCGTAGACTGGGCAATGCCAAAATATTTTTCCATCTCCTTGAGGGTTGCCGTCCCTGTAGGCGTATGATGAAGAATCATCAGCATCTTAAATTGTGTTACAGTTATGTTGTTTTGCGATTGGAGTTCACGGTTGGCTTTTTTTTCTAATCGCTCATTAATGCGCTTCATAAGCTCGCCGGTGGAGAAGGTATGTCTCTCCATATTTCATAACGCTCCTTTCCAAGCCAAAAGAACTCTACCATATCCATTGCATGCTGTCAATACCCTGCTATTAAGTTTTCAATTTTTTCACATTTCCAGAGAAATGGAATTTTCTTGTTTTCTCTGAAAGAAAAGTCTTGACAAATTGGGCAGATGAGAAAATACTAATGTTATATACGTCAAGGGGGGATGAGGATGAAGAAAAAAAGTATCCTGAAAAAAATGGAGAGCTACAGCCACACTTGTACCTGTGACCTCTGCGGAGCGGATGAGGAAGCGCACGCCGAGGTGCACAGTCATGATATGGGCACAGCTTCTCCCTGGGATAAGCTGTTGATTATACGTATTGTGGTTGCGGCAGTTTTGTTCTGCCTGGGGATGGTACTGCCGGTGCCGGAAACCGTGGAGCTTTTGCTGCTGATTGCCTCCACGCTGGTTGCCGGCTATGATGTGTTTATAAGTGCAATCGTTCACGTCTGGCGGCATCATGTTTTGGACGAGTGCCTGCTTATGTCTCTTGCATCCATCGCGGCTTTTGTAAATTGGAGAGGACCACGAGGGCGCGGCAGTGATGCTTCTGTTCCAAATCGGGGAGCTTCTGCAGGGGTATGCTGTAGGCCGGACACGCCGCGCTGTGTTGAATCTGGTAGATCCCCGACCGGAGGAGGCCTGGGTGCTCCGCGACGGTGAAGTGTGTGCCGTGGCGCCGGAGGATGTGAAAGTCGGCGAGACCCTCTGTATCGAGCAGGGAAAAACCTTTCCCCTGGACTGTATTGTAACCCAGGGAGAGGGCGTTGTAGATAATTCACCGCTTTTCGGCGCGGGAGAGCCCCAGCGGGTTGCCCCGGAGTCAACTGTCCTGGCCGGGGCAGTCAATCTCTCCGGAACCATTTGGGCCGAGGCAACTGCCGAGGCGGAGGATTCGACTGCTGCAAAGCTCATGGAGACGCTGGAAGACGATTTGGACAAAAAGGGGGAGACAGAGCGCTTTCTCACAAAGTTTTCCCGGATTTATACGCCAATTGTGCTGGGGCTTGCTATCCTGGCCATGATTTGCCTGCCCCTGATTTTCCGGGTGCCCGTTGGGGAGAGCATCCACCGCGGGCTGGTATTTCTGGTGATTGCCTGCCCCTGCGCGCTGGTGATTTCCGTACCCCTGGCCTATTTCGCCGGCATCGGCGGCGCGGCCAAGCAGGGGATATTGTTCAAAAGCTCCACGGCCATGGATAAAATCTCAAAGACGAAGGCTGTGGTCTTTGACAAGACCGGAACGCTCACCACGGGGCAGTTCCGTGTAACGGCGGTGAAATCCGATAAGATGGACGCAGACATGCTGCTGAAAATTGCGGCCCACGCCGAGGCCTATTCCAGCCATCCCATCGCCAAGGCCATTATCTCTGCCTATGGCGGCGTTATCTACATTGAGCTGATTGAGTCCTTCCGGGAGTTTGCAGGCCGGGGCATCACTGTGACAGTCAACGGAATTCCCATTACTTTGGGCAGCCAGGAATTTCTGGAGAGTCAGGGTGTTTCCCTCTCGGCAGACGGAGGGGTAGAGCGGGCTGTGTACATGGCCATCCAGGGCATTTACGCCGGCCGGATTATTTTGAGCGACACCATCAAGGCGGACTCGGCGGAGGCCATCCGCAGTCTAACTGAGGCGGGCGGGGAGCGCATCGCCATGGTTACCGGGGACAGCCGCCAGTCCAGCGGGGATTTGGCCAAGGCCATGGGGATTGGCGAATACTATGCGGAATGCCTGCCCGGGGATAAAGTGGCCCGCGTACAGGATATGAAGAGCAAAATGGGCGGCGGTTCTCTCATTTTTGTGGGGGATGGAAAGCCGACCCCGGAGGCCGCGGACGTGGGCGTGGACATGGGCGGCTTGAGACACCAGACAGAGCGGGCGGACGTCATTATTATGGATGACCGGCCCACCAAAGTTGCCACTGCCATCTATGCTGCGCGGAGTACCCGGCGGATTGTGTTTGAAAATATTGCCGTCATCTTTGCCTTTAAGCTGGCAGTCTTAATCCTGGGCGCCCTGGGCATTTCGGCCATGTGGTTTGCGGTTCTGGCGGATTCGGGGATTGCTGTAGCGGCCTCTTTGAATTCCATTCGGGCTTTTTACATTCGCAGACCAAAATAATTTCCAGAAATTTTACCTGCCAGAAAATGGACAGCGCCGTCATTTTGTAGTAAAATGGGCGTATGGAAACGAAAGAGAAAAAAAGAATGCTTTTCCTGCGGTGGTGGCGCATCTGTCCGGTGCGCCACTGTCTGCTGCTTGTCTGTGCCGCAGCATTGCTTCTCTTTTTTCTTTTTCGCAGCAATCCAGGGGCAATGAGCTGGATTTTCCTGCATATTGCCAGGCCGTGGCACAGGGCCCTGGCCTGGATAAGCAATGCCGCTGCCTTTTCTGTAGCGGAGCTCTGTTATGTCCTGGTGCTGGGCGGAATCCTTGCCTATTTGATTGCACAGGTGGTCCTGCTCATCCGCCGCCCGCAGCGCTGGCGCCGGCTGTGGCGGCTGGCGGCAACGGTGCTCCTGGTCCCAGCTTCCATATACGGCGGATACTGTTTCCTTTGGAGCAGCGGATATTCCGCGCCGGGATTTGCCCAGACCAGCGGTATTGAAACCGCTTTGGTTTCAGCAGAGTCCCTCACATCGGTTACGGCCTACTTTGCAGAGCTTGCCAATACATACAGTGGAGAAGTTGCGCGGGACGGAGAAGGGCACTTTGCAGAGGAAGTCTCCGATATACTTGCCCAGAGTGACGGCCTCTATGACGCAGTTGAGGCAGCGTTTCCCAGCCTGTCCGGAGCCAATCTCCGCCCCAAGCCCATGGTGTTTTCGCGCTTGATGAGTTATTTGGGCTTTACAGGTTTTTTCTTCCCCTTCACCGGGGAGGCCAATGTCAATGTAGACAGCCCGGCCTGCCTGCTGCCCTCCACCATCGCCCATGAAATTGCCCACCAGCGGGGTGTTGTGCTGGAAGATGAGGCAAACTTTGTGGCGGTTTTGGCCTCCTTGGAAAGCGGAAATTCCCTGTATATGTATTCAGCCAGCCTCCTGGCCTATATTCATCTGGGCAATGCCCTCCACAGTGCGGACTACGATACCTGGCTGGTTGTATATCAGACCTTGAATCAGGAGGTTGTGCTTGACCTTCTGGACAACAATGCCTACTGGGCGGCGTTTGAGACGCCGGTGGCCGATGCGGCAGAGGCGGTCTATACAGGCTATATGCATAGCAGCGGGGACAGCCGCGGCCTGCAGAGCTATGGGGCCTGTGTGGATTTGCTGGTGGCCTACTACCTGGAACAAGCGGAGGCGGCAATAGGATGATTGCGGTATTTGCATGCATAGGGGTTGTGCTGGTTTTGCTTTTGGCGGCCGCCGTATTTTTGTTTCAGCTCGCCTGCGGGCCAAACAGCCTATACCTGCGTATGATGGAGCGCAAGAGCAGAGGGGCCCCGGAAAAGCCGAATCCCTATCAGGCGGAGCTGGATGCAGGACGGGCCTGGTTTCGCGCCCAGCCCTGGCAGACCTGGTATCTGACAAGTTATGATGGGCTGACGCTGGAGGCAGCTTTTCTGCCAACGGCGCATCCCCGAGGAACGATTTTACTGGCCCACGGCTACCGCAGCAGCGGCGTCTCGGACTTTGGCGCAGTGGCTGAACACTATCAGGCCCTGGGCTTTCAGCTCCTGAGCATCTCCCAGCGGGCACATGGGGGTAGCGGCGGGCGCTATATCTGCTTCGGCGTCCGGGAGCGCTATGACTGCCGGGACTGGTGCAGGCTGCTGGCGGAGCGTTACCCGGGGCTTCCCATTGTCCTCTCCGGACTGTCCATGGGCAGCTCCACGGTGCTGATGGCTTCGGGACTGGCGCTGCCGGAGGAGGTGCGCTGCATTGTCTCGGACTGCGGTTTTACCTCGCCCTGGGACGAGTTTGCCCATTTGCTCCGGCAAATTCATATGCCGGTTCATCCGATTTTGGATTTGGCAAATGCGGCGGCCCATCTCTGGGCCGGGTTTGGGTTCCGGGAGGCGTCCACCCTGATGGCTATGGAGAAAAACACCCGGCCTGTTTTGTTTGTACATGGGCTTGCAGATACCTTTGTACCGCCCTGGATGACGCAGCGGGCCTATGATGCCTGCCGGACGGAGAAAAAAATCCGCCTGGTGCCCGGTGCGGGCCATGGCTACAGTTACCTGGTGGATAAGCCAGGGTGCCAACGCGCATTAGATGAATTTTTGGAGAGGTATGTGCCATGAAAGATTTGCATGTACGGGATTTAAAGGCCGCCGCCGGCACGCTGCGTGCCGGGGAGCGAATCTATTTGAGTGGAACGGTTTATACTGCCAGGGATGCGGCGCACAAGCGGCTGATGGCCCTGTTGGACGCCGGAGAAGCGCTGCCCTTTCCCCTGGAAGGCGCGGTGATTTACTATGCGGGCCCGACCCCAGCGCCGCCGGGGATGCCTGTGGGCGCCTGCGGCCCCACAACTTCCAGCCGGATGGATGCTTTTGCCCCCCGCCTTTTTGATTTGGGGATGGCCGCGGCTATCGGAAAAGGGGAGATGGGCGCTGCCGTCCGGGAGGCGGTGGTGCGAAATGGCGCTGTGTATCTCTGCGCCGTGGGCGGCGCTGGGGCGCTGATTGCCCGGCAGATTACCGCTGTGGAGGAAATTGCTTTTCCCGATTTGGGCTGCGAGTCCATTAAACGAATGGCGTTTGAGCAGATGCCCCTGACCGTAGCCTATGACTGTCACGGCGGGGACTTGTTCCAGGAGGGGCGGGCGCAATTCCTGAGGCAATACGCATAGGTTTTCGGGACATAAGAAAAGGGTGGGACAGTCTTTCCGGCTGTCCCACCCTTTGTTCTACTTATTCTTATTATGGTTATGGATTTTTCAGTGTTTACAGGCACGCCAGGATGGCGTCTCCCATGGCCCGGCACCCGATGGCAGGATTGCCGCCGGCGATGTCTCCGGTGCGCAGCCCCTTATCCAGAACAGCGTCTACCGCATCCTCAATGGCCTGGGCTTCCGCCGGCATGTCGAAGGAGTAGCGGAGCATCATGGCCGCGGCCAGGATGGTGCCAATGGGGTTGGCGGCGTCGGAGCCGGCAATATCCGGCGCAGAGCCGTGAATGGGCTCGTACAGTCCGCGGGTGCCATCTCCCATGCTGGAGGAGGCCATCATGCCGATGGAGCCGGTAATCTGGCTTGCCTCGTCGGAGAGTACGTCCCCAAAGAGATTCTCTGTAACAATCACGTCAAACTGACTGGGGTCGCGGATGAGCTGCATGGCGCAGTTGTCCACATACATATGGCGCAGTTCCACATCCGGATAGGAGGCGGCCACCTGAGTGACCACCCGGCGCCAGAGCTTGGAGGAGTCCAAAACGTTGGCTTTGTCAACCGAGCAGACTTTTTTCCGCCGCTTTTTAGCTGTCTGGAAGGCCACGTGGGCAATCCGGGCAATCTCATGGGTGGAGTAGGACATGATGTCGGTGGCCCGCTCCTCGCCGTCTACTACCTCGGTGGTATGCGCACCGAAGTAGACGCCGCCAATCAACTCCCGCACAACAATAAAGTCAATGCCCTTTTGGGCGATACTCTCTTTCAGCGGACAGGCGCCGCTGAGCTGGGGGAAGAGCCGGGCCGGGCGCAGGTTAGCGTAGACCTCGAGTGCGCTGCGCAGCCGGAGCAGCCCCCGCTCCGGGCGTTTGTCTGCGGGCAGGCTGTCCCATTTTGGACCGCCCACGGCGGAGAGCAGGACGCTGTCGCTCTCCAGGCAGGCCTTCAGGCTCTCCTCCGGCAGAGGGTCTCCATAGGCGTCATAAGCGTTGCCGCCCATGGGCGCCTCTATATAATGAAAAGTGTGGCCAAATTTCTCCGCTGCGGCATCCAGGACCCGCAGGGCCTGGGCCATAATCTCCGGCCCGATGCCGTCGCCGCGGATGACTGCAATCTTCTTTTCCACGGCTGCCCTCCTACTGCTGGCTCTGTATGGAGGCCAGAAGGCCGCCCTTGCGAATCATATCCTTGATAAACTCCGGGAATGGCTCCGCCTGATAGGTCTCGCCCTTGGTGACATTGGTAATGATGCCGGT
>CAZRNK010000005.1:11778-13238 GCA_964601435.1 uncultured Oscillospiraceae bacterium
TCCTCCATGCAGTGGGCGGCCAGCTCCGCATGGCTCTGGGTGTTGAGATAGCGGGCGGGAATGATGACATCTGTGTCGATATGGTCGCCGTATTTATGTGCAATCCCGTGGGCGTTCATTTGCATACCTCCTCAGGGTGTGTGATATGGCCCGTAATGGCGCTGGCTGCAGCCACAGCGGGGGAGGCCAGGTAGACCTCGCTGTCCACATGGCCCATGCGGCCTACAAAGTTCCGGTTGGTGGTGGAGACTGCCCGTTCGCCGGCAGCCAGCACGCCCATGTAGCCCCCCAGGCAGGGGCCGCAGGTGGGGGTGGAGACGATACATCCGGCGTCGATAAAAATATCCAGATACCCCCGGTGCATGGCCTCTTTATATACGCTCTGGGTGGCGGGGATTACAATCGCCCGGACGCCCTTGGCCACATGGCGGCCCTCCAGGATTTTGGCCGCGGCCTCCAAATCGGCGATGGTACCGTTGGTGCACGAGCCGATGACCACCTGGTCGATGGCGATGTCCGCCCCCTCCGTGGCTGGATGGGTGTTTTCCGGCAGGTGGGGCCAGGACACGGTGCAGGGGATGGCACTCAAATCCAAATCAATTACCCGGGTATACTCCGCATCGTCATCCGCCTCGTAGACGGTGTAGGGGCGCGTTACTCGGTCCTGCAAATAGGCGGT
The DNA here is from genome assembly GCA_964601435.1 of uncultured Oscillospiraceae bacterium. GTDB lineage: Bacteria > Bacillota > Clostridia > Oscillospirales > Oscillospiraceae > CAZRNK01. The sequence goes on from CAZRNK010000005.1 coordinate 12,458, forward strand.
CGTTACCGCATCTACAGCGAAAATGCCGTTTTTCGCACCCGCCTCAATGGCCATGTTGGCAATGGTGAGCCGGTCATAGATGGTGAGGTTCTTCAGGCCCGGCCCGGAGAACTCCAGGGACTGATAGAGGGCGCCGTCCACGCCAATCATGCCGATGAGGTGCAGGATAACGTCCTTTCCGCTGACCCATTTGTTCAAGGAGCCGGTAACATTGACCTTGATGGCGGCGGGGACCTTGAACCAGGTCTTGCCCGTAGCCATGGCAGCGGCCATGTCTGTGGAGCCCACACCGGTGGAGAAGGCCCCCAGGGCGCCATAGGTGCAGGTGTGGGAGTCGGCGCCGATGCAGGTTTCCCCGGGGGCAATCAGCCCCTGCTCAGGGATTAGGGCATGCTCAATGCCCATCGTGCCTACATCATAAAAATGCTCAATGTCAAAGCGCTGGGCAAACTGGCGGCATTGCTTGCACTGGGTGGCCGCCTTGATGTCCTTGTTGGGGGTAAAGTGGTCCATAATCATGGCAATCCGCCCCTTGTCAAACACTCCCTGGAACCCGGCACGCTCGAACTCATTGATGGCCACAGGGGTGGTGATGTCATTGCCCAGGACCAAATCCAGCTTCGCCTCAATGAGCTGTCCAGCCTTTACGGCGGGCAGCCCGGCGTGGGCGGCCAGAATTTTCTGCGTCATTGTCATGCCCATAGGTCTGTCACGCTCCTACAATTTTATTGATGCCGTTGATATATGCCCGGATGGCCGCCTCGATGACGTCGGTGGAAAT
>CAZRNK010000005.1:13338-19255 GCA_964601435.1 uncultured Oscillospiraceae bacterium
ACCCGGCGCTGGTTGAGGGCCAGAGCCTCCAAATCCTGATTGGTGATGTTCTTTTTCTTGTCGGCCAGTTCCTTGAAGTGGACGAAGATTTTCTCCAGCTGTGCGTCTGTGACTTCGTAGCCCAGGGCCTCCAGCCGCTCCCGAAGGGCGTGCTTACCGGAGTGCTTGCCCAGAACCATGGTATTCTGGGGAATCCCAATGTCGGTAGAGGTCATAATCTCATAGGTGGCGGCGTTGGCCAGGACGCCATGCTGGTGAATGCCGCTCTCATGGGCAAAGGCGTTGGCGCCCACAATGGCTTTGTTGGGCGCAATGGGCACGCCGGTAATGCTGGAGAGGAGCTTGCTGGTGCGGTAAATTTGCTTGGTATCAATCCCGGTCTCCGCCTGGTAATAGTCCTTCCGGGTCTTGAGGCCCATAACAATCTCCTCCAGGCTGGCGTTGCCGGCCCGCTCCCCGATGCCGTTGATGGTGCACTCCACCTGGGTGGCGCCGGCCCGGATGCAGGACATGGAGTTGGCTACAGCCAGGCCCAGGTCATCGTGGCAGTGGACGGAGATGTCCACTTTATCGATGCCCGGCACGTTTTCTTTCAAGTAGGTAATCAGGTTGAACATCTCTTCCGGGGTGGAGTAACCGACCGTGTCGGGGATGTTCAGGACGGTGGCACCGGCTTCAATCGCGGTGGCGCAACACTGGGCCAGAAAAGCCTGGTCGCTGCGGGAAGCATCCTCGGCAGAGAACTCGATGTCTTCACAGAAGGATTTGGCATAGGCTACATTTTCCCGAATGCTGTTGAGAACCTGTTCCCGGGTCATTTTCAGCTTATATTCCATGTGGATGTCGCTGGTGGCCAGGAATACGTGAATGCGCGGGTACTTCGCGCTCTTCACAGCGTTCCAAGCGGCGTCAATGTCGCCCTTTGTGCAGCGGGCGAGACTTGCCACCCGGCAATTCTCCACAGTCTTTGCAATGGCTTCCACACTCTTGAAATCCTCGGGGGAGGCTATGGCAAAGCCTGCCTCGATGATGTCCACGCCCAGGCGGTCTAGCTGCCGGGCCATGTCCAGCTTTTCAGAGAGATTCATGCTGCAGCCCGGAGATTGCTCCCCATCCCGCAGCGTTGTGTCAAACACCTTAATTCGCTTCATCTTGATTCAATGACCTCCTTTTCATAGTGGCGGCAAACAAAAAAGCCTCCGTCTCTCCGATAAGAGACGAAAGCTGTCAGCTCCGCGGTACCACTCTTCTTGATACGAATGTATCCACTCTCAGCATCAGCCCTTTCAGGCGAACACTGCCCAACTGATAACGGTGTGGGAAACCCGTTCGCGCCTACAGCCCCAAGGGGGTTCAGCGGAATGCTCGAGGGTGAGTGTCGTACACTGAAATCCATACCGCTTTTCACCAGCCAGCGGCTCTCTGCGATGGGCTTTCAGGACTTTGTCCCTGTCACAGCATTTGCCCGTGTGAAGTTGCTTTTACTTTACCGTAAACCGAAAACTTTGTCAAGAGGCAATTACCAGTTTGGCAATTTTTCCAGTTTGGTAAGGATTTATAGGGGGTTCGATGGGGCATTTCCTCCGAAAAAGTCGGGTGAGAAAGGGGAGGGGGCTTGCGCGCCGGCGGCCGCCGGGTGTATACTCATTCAAGATTGAAAAGCGAGGCGAAAGCGACATGGAGCGGAATTTACTGGCGATGCGGCTGAAAAGCCTTGTGCTCTTTCCTGCGCTGCGGAAAGAGCCCTTGATTGCGGCTCTGGGAGCCCTCTTGGCCTGTCAGGACGCAGCGCAGGCTGCATCCTGCGTCTGCGACGTAGCCGCGGCCCTCTATCCTGCGGGAGCAGACCTGACCGAGGCTGTCCTATCTCTGGTTTTATCGGACGACAACGCCTATATGCGCCATGTTGGCGCAGGAAAAAAGCCGGCGCCCCAGGCGGAAGCCTGGCTTCAGATGGAGCTTGCTGTCCTGGAGGAAGCGGCCAGCGTGACGGTGGACACGGTGCGGAGCTGGTTTCCCCTTACCCAGGCGCTGCCAGAATGGACTGTGCAGCCTTTGGACTTTGCCGGTGCGTACAGAAATCTCCTGGAAAACCTGGGCACAAGGGGGTATGGTATCTATGCGCGCAGCCATGTTTTTACCGTGAGCCGGCGGGGCCGAATTCTTCCGGTAAAAAATCCTGATACCCAGCGCCTTGAAGACCTCCGTGGCTATGAGCGGGAGCGGCGGATGGTGCTCCAGAACACCTGGGCCCTGCTCCGGGGCCTGCCGGCGAACAATATGCTCCTCTACGGCGATGCGGGCACCGGGAAGTCCAGCACTGTGAAAGCGATTGCCAATGCCTACAAGGACCATGGGCTTCGCTTAATCCAGGTCGATAAGGATAAGCTCCATACGATTCCTGGACTGCTGGATACCTTGGGTGAAAATCCACTAAAATTCATTTTGTTTATTGACGACCTCTCTTTTACAGAGGAGGACCAGAATTTTACGGCATTGAAGACTATGCTGGAGGGCAACGTGGCGGCAAGGCCGGAAAATATCGTTGTTTATGCCACCAGCAACCGGCGGCACCTAATCAAGGAGACCTTCAGCGCCCGGGCGGGGGACGAGGTTCACCGCAATGACACGCTGGAGGAAATGTCCAGCCTGGCGGCCCGGTTTGGCCTGCTGGTTACTTTTGAAAAGCCGGGAAAGGACGCATACCTGTCCCTAGTAGAATCCTTTGCCGCAGAGAGCGGCCTGACCCTGGAGCGGGAGGCGCTGAAGCAGGATGCAGAGGCCTTTGCCATTCGCAGCGGCGGGCGCAGCCCACGTACTGCAAAGCAGTATATTGAATATAAAATCGCCTCTATGCAGGAGGAAATTTAGGCATTCTGACATTTGACAAGTTTTTTGAAATCCTGTATAGTGATTGTAAACTTCCATATCCTGAAATGCTGAGAAGGGAAGGAGTAGCCGATTCAGACAAGGTGAAAGAGAGCCGCGGAAGGTGAGAGGCGGCCCTTGTCCACCGGTGAAAGTCGTCCCGGAGCAGTCCGCAGAAGGGCGAATGGCAGCGCCTGTGTAGGTGGGAACGGCAGCACCCGTTATCGTGCCGGACATTGTCTGATGTCCATGAGAGGTCCGTTTTTTCGCGAGTGCAGCGCGAAGGGGCGGGCAATAAGAGTGGTACCGCAGAGGTATACTATGCCTTTGTCTCTTGCTTCGTTTTGAAACTGGAGACGGAGGCTTTTTGTCATTTTTAAGGAAATTCTGAATTGAAGGAGGCCGGTTTTATGTTGTTGACTGGTGCGCAGATTTTGATGGAGTGCCTGCTGGAACAGGGGGTGGATACCGTATTTGGGTATCCGGGCGGGACCATCCTGAACGTCTATGATGCCCTCTACCAGTATCATGGGAAAATCCATCACTATCTGACGGCCCACGAGCAGGGGGCATCCCACGCTGCGGACGGCTATGCCCGCTCCACCGGGAAGGTGGGGGTGTGCTTTGCCACCTCCGGGCCGGGGGCGACCAACCTGGTGACGGGGATTGCCACAGCGTATATGGATTCTTCCCCCGTTGTATTTATCACCTGCAATGTGTCGGAGCAGCTACTGGGCAAGGATTCTTTCCAGGAGATTGATATTACCGGCATTACCATGCCGATTACCAAGTGTAATTACCAGGTCCGCAATGTAAACAACCTGGCAGACATTGTGCGAGAGGCTTTTGCCATTGCCCGGGGCGGGCGGCCGGGTCCGGTCCTCCTGGATATTATGAAGAACGTAACGGCGGAGAAGGCGGAATATACGCCGCTGCCCCGAAGCAAGCACCACACAGACGGGCGCCTGCGTGCGCTGATTCAGCGCGCCTCCCACGATTTGAAGGCGCCGGAGCCCAACAGCGCGGATGTGGACAAGCTGGTGGATATGATTGCCGCCTCGGAGCGCCCCCTGCTGATTTGCGGCGGCGGCGTTGTACGAAGCCGGGCCCAGGCGGAGTTTACCGCTTTTGCCGAGCGAATTGACGCCCCGGTCGCCATTACGGTGATGGGCGGCGGCGGTTTCCGGGGCCGCAATCCCCTGACCACAGGGATGATTGGCATGCATGGGAGCCAGGCCTCCAACATGGCGGTGGATGCCTGTGACCTGCTGATTGCCGTGGGCTGCCGGTTTTCTGACCGGGTGGCCCTGGACCCTGAAACCTTTGCCCAGAATGCAAAAATTGTCCACATTGATATTGACCGCAGCGAAATCAATAAAAATGTCCACACGGACCATCATATTATTGGGGACGCAAAACGGGTTCTGGAGCTGCTGGTGGAAAAAGTTCCTGTATGCAAGCATCAGGACTGGAAGGACTATGTGTTTTCCTTCAAAACAGAAACGGAATATGACGAATCCGACGGCCACCTGACGCCAAAGCAGATTTTGACCGCCATTGCGGAAATGTGCCCGCAGGATACCATGGTGGCCACCGATGTTGGCCAGCATCAGATGTGGGCGATTCAGCACTTCCACTTTGACTATCCCGGCCAGCTCATGACCTCCGGCGGACTGGGCACCATGGGCTTCGGCCTTGGCGCCGCCATGGGCGCCAAGGTGGGCAACCCGGAGAAGGTGGTGGTGCACATCACCGGCGACGGCTGCTTCCGCATGAACTGCCACGAGCTGGCCACGGAGCAGTACTATGACATCCCGATTATTACATTTATTTTTGATAATGCCACATTGGGTATGGTTCGCCAATGGCAGACGCTGATTTACGGCGGGCGCTATTCAGAAACCACCCTGGACAGGGGCCCCGACTTTGTCAAGCTGGCCAACGCCTACGGGCTCCAAGGCCGGCGGGTTTCTACCGATGCGGAGCTGCGCGAGGCCCTCTCGGAGGCGCTTGCCTGCGGACACGGCTATGTCATCGACTGCGTGATTGGCATGGATGAGCTGGTAAGGCCCATGGTCAATGGCGGCAGCCCGATTACAGAATTTTTGGTTGATTAAGGAGGGGAAGCAGGCAATGAGTGAAAAAACCAGACAGACCCTGGCGGCCCTGGTGGACAATGAAGCAGGCGTCTTGAGCCAAGTCTCCCGGCTCTTTACCCGAAAGGGCTACAATATAGAGTCTCTTGCCGTGGGCACCACGGACGACCCGAAGGTCTCCCGAATTACCATCGAAATCCTGGCGGATGAAGACCACACCACCCTTCTGAGCAACCAGCTGCGGAAGCTGCTGCCTGTCCATTCTGTGAAAGTCCTCTCCCCGGGACGCTCGATTCGGCGGGAGCTGCTGCTCATCAAAGTGGACGCCCGCTCCCGGGAAGTGCGCAATGAAGTCATTCAGATTGCGAATATCTTCCGCGCTACGATTATCGACGTCTCCACCGCTACCCTCACCCTGGCGATTATCGGGGAGGAGAGCAAGACGGACGCTATTCAGGCGCTCCTGGAGGAGTTCGGCATTCTGGAGCTGGTGCGCACCGGCGTCATCGCTCTGGAGCGGGGCATGCGCACCATTGATGAGGACACCAAGGAAAAGGGCGAGTTCAACTATGGAAAAAGTGATTTTCGCCGCTGAGTAAAAGCCGTTTTTGAAATTCAAAAAGCATCTATTTAAATATCTTGAAGGAGTGCTGAACAATGGCAAAGATGTACTATGAGAAGGACTGCAACCTGAGCTATCTGGACGGGCGGAAAATTGCCATCATCGGCTATGGCTCCCAGGGCCATGCCCATGCGCTGAACCTGAAGGACTCTGGCTGCAACGTGTGCGTTGGACTCCGGGAGGGCTCCAAGAACTGGGCCAATGCGGAGAGCGCCGGCCTGCAGGTCAAAACAGTGCCCGAGGCAGCCAAATGGGCAGACATCGTCATGATGCTCATTAACGACGAGGTGCAGGCCGATGTCTATAAAAAGGACATCGCCCCCTATATGAC
>CAZRNK010000006.1:0-4757 GCA_964601435.1 uncultured Oscillospiraceae bacterium
CTTGCCATGGGGCAGAAAATATGCTACAATTGCAGCATACTTCACGCAGAAAGGGGGCACAAGACACCGGTGAAACAGAAAATCCTTGCAGCCCTTTTGGCCGTGTGCCTGGTTGTCTGCCTGCTCCCCCGGGGACAGGAGGCAGGCGCCTCTTCCGGCCTGGGTTTCATCTCCGTAAATGATGAATTGCTCACGCTGGACTCCATGTCCTACAGTGCCGACGGCGTCACTTATGTACCCTACTGGGTCTTTCAATATTTTGGCATCTATTATTCTTATTTTTCCCAGAGCACTACGGCCTCCCTCTATACTGCGGACCAGCAGCTCTACTTCGAGATGACCACCGGCGTCACCTATGACCACATGGACCAGGTGTACACCGCCGGCGCCCTCTTCCGCAGCGGCGCGGTATATGTACCTGTGGATTTCGTCTGCAATTACTTTGGCCTCACCTGGAGCTATATCAGCGGAAACGCCTATGGCAGTATCGTCCGCATCAAAAATGCCCAGGTTATTCTTTCCGATGCGGATTTCCTGGCCGCCGCCACCAACGCCATGCGCCGGTATTACAACGCCTATTACGGCATCACCCCCTCCACACCGAACCCTGGCACACCGGCGCCCGGTGAGTCGGAAGACCCGGAGGAGAGCCCTGCCCCCTCCCCCTCTGCCACGATTCCCCTGCCCAGCCAAACCGTGGACAGAAGCGACACCACAATCTACCTGGCCTTCCTTGGCCTGCCCTCCGAGGACATTTTAGATTTACTGGAGGGCTATGATATTCGTGCGGCTTTCTTCCTCACAGCTGAAGAGGTGCGCGCCCAGCCGGCGCTGGTGCGCACCCTGGCGGTCCAGGGGCACAGCCTGGGCGTTTGCTGCGGCACAGACGCCGCAGCCGATTACCAGGAGGCCGCCGCCCTGATTTTTGAGGCCGCCCGAATCTCCACACTTTTGGTCACAGCGGCGCCGGAAAATCTGGACGCCTGTTCCGCCGCGGCGGAGGAGCTGGGTCTGGCCTGCTGGCGCTATGACGTCTTCTCCCTGGACGAGGAAGGGGAGGCGCGCACTGTCGCAGATTTGATGGCTGCTGTCGACGATGCCAGAGGGAGCCTCTCTGTCTGCCTGACTGCCGGGGACGACGATACCCCTGGCCTGTCTACCCTGCTGCGGTATCTGAATCTCAGCAATTTCACCTTACTCCCCATCCGGGAAATTCAATGTTTGGGAGCATAAATGTCATGAATGAGACTTCTTCCCCCATGAAGGCCCTGGTGCTGGCCGCCGGAAAAGGGACCCGCCTGCGTACAGAGGGCTGTGATTTGCCCAAGGTGATGCGCCAGGCAGACGGCCGCCCCCTCCTGGCCTATGTGCTGGACGCCCTGGATTTTTTCGCCCCGCAGGACATCATCCTGGTCGTGGGGTATCAGAAGGAGCAGGTTCTCTCTGCCTTCCCGGCCTACCCCTACGCGGAGCAGGCCCAGCAGCTGGGCACCGGCCACGCAGTTCAATCCGCCGCGCCGCGCCTGGCGGACTATCAGGGGGACCTGCTGGTCTGCTGCGGCGACATGCCCCTCCTCCGCCGGGAGACCTATGAGGCCCTGTGCCGGCAGCACCGGCAGGCGTGCAATGTCTGCACCCTCCTCTCCGGGACCTCCGACGTCCCCCTGCCCTACGGCCGGATTCTCCGGGACGAAGCCGGCGCCTTTGCCGGCATTGTGGAGGACAAGGACTGCACGCCGGAGCAGCGGGAAATCCGGGAGCTCAACAGCGGCGTATACGTCTTTTCCGCCCCGCACCTCTTCTCTGTTCTGTCCCAGCTCCGCGCAGACAACGCCCAGGGGGAGTATTATCTCACCGACGCCCCCGCCCTGCTCCGGGCCCAGGGCCACCGCATCGGCATCTGCCGGCGGGAGCTGGGGCTGGAGCTGCTGGGCGTCAATACGCCGGAGCAGCTTGCCCTGGCTGAGCGCGTCCTCCGGCAGCGGGCCGCCGGTATGCCGGACACTGCCATTACCCTTTAATACAGCCGGAAGGATGCAATGGGGTCAATGTGGCCGTCGTGATTGCCCCCTTCCGGGTTATTGGGGATGAAATATTCGTAGACCAGGCAGCCGCCCTCCTCCCGGAGGGCCGTCAAATCATAGGTTTCGCAGAAGGAAATCTCCGGTGTCTCCCCGGACCAAATCAGCCGGGTCTGCACCACCTGGTCCCCTGTCGCCGCGCAAAACAGGTCATGGCGGAGAAATCCGCCGTCCTGGCAAATTTCAAAAATGGTCAAAGACGCCTCTTCCGCATCTGCCTGCTGCAAAAATGCAGTGGCCAGATGCGGATTTGTCATTGCCGAAGCCTGCTCGATGGTGATGGCGCACAGCCCCTGCTCCCCCAGGGCATCGGCGATGGCCTGCATATCTGTCTGGGACAGGGTCAAGTTCCCCGCCGCCAGATAGAGGCTTTTATACCCCTCCGCTGTCTCCAGGGAGTTTGCCATAATGGCTGCCTGCTGCTGGGAAATTCCGGTGTTTTCATCGGCCGCCCCTGCCGTGGGAACTGGAGATGGCTCCAATACAGGCGTTTCTGCCGCCGCTGTATTCGATACAGGGGCCGGCGAAAACGTAGACTGGTCGGTAAACACCCACTCTGCTGTATCCCGGAGGCTGTCCCAGCTGCAGCCGCCCAGCCCCATTGCCAGCAGCACCGCCAACAGCAGCCCGCATTTTTTTGCGCAAAATCTCATAGCGATAAACCTGCCTCTCTATAGTAAAAGCGTGCAGCCCTTTCCCATGTCCGGAATCCGGACAAAGGGAAGTCTGCACGCTTTTTGTATCCGGTTTGTTTCAACGCCGCCGCAGGGCAGAAACAACCCCTGCCAAAATTGCGGCGCCTGCGCCCGATAAAAACACAGGCACAAACCACACGCCCAGGTCCCGGCACAAAGCGCCGCAAAGTATCGTATAGGCGAAGGCCAGCGACACCCAGGCCTGGAGCGCCGCAATCATGCCGGCCATGGCGCTGCAGGGGCGTACCTCTGCGTCCCCTGCCGGCAGCTCCCGGATTGCAGTCCCGACAAAGAACAGGAGAGCATACAGCATCCATCCCAGAAACAGCGGCATCAGCAATATGGACTTATGGTCATACGCATCCGCAGCACCAAAACGGTTAAAATGGCGGGGCACCGAATCGGGGATTTGCTGCCAATAAAACAACAAAAACAGCGTCGCCAGGGCAAGGAAAAGCGCCCCAAGCAGGCCCAGCGCCCGCTGGAGCTTCCGGCTATTCATTTTTATACCGGTTGCCGGTGTTCATATAGACAATGCCTCCGATGGCCACCGCCAGGGTCAGCCCCAGGCCGCACCAGTAGAGCGCCGCCGAGTCAAACACCGCGCTCAGGGCAATCAGCACCCAGCAGCCGGCAATGGCGAAGAGCAGCTTCCCCACGCCCCGGCACAGCCGCTTTACATCGTACTTCGCCCGCTCCGATTTGGGCATCGTATTGTATCCGGCAATCAGAAATGCGCCTCTCCCAGAGAATAGCACCGCCCCCAACACCACAAGCAGCAAAATCATGAGTCCATGGACAACCACCAGCAGCATCTTAATCCCTCCCTTTTCACCAAATACACTGCGTCCTCCTTCTGGCTGTAAAAACACACCTTCTTTCATATAATATAACAAACCCGGTGGAAAAAGCAAGGCAAATGAAACTGTCCCGGAGAATTTGTATCAATGCAATTCTCCGGGACAGTTTTATCTACTTGTTTTGTTCACTGTTTAGGCCGCGCTGTAACGGTCATAGGCATTCTGATAAATCTCAATGATACGCTCTACGCCCAAATCCCGCTGCGTCTGGACGAAGGTATCCCACTGCTCGTCGATGCTGGCATCGCCCATAATAAAGGCGGGAACCATTTCCTCCAGATATGTGCCCAAGTCTGACTGAAGCTCCTGATACTCATCGGCCTCTTCCACTGTAAAGTAGTTGCTGATGAAGTAACTCAGCTCCCCGGACTCCTCCAGGGTATCCGGCGTATTGGCCGTCCAGACCTCCTGGGTGGACATGGCTACATCAGAATAGAAGTTCTCATAGAAGCCCCAATAGTCCAGCAGGCAGGTGTAGATGCCGGCGCCCAGCATACCGGTGCGCACATCGTTAAAGTTGCTGGCCCCGGGCATGGAGGGACAGTTTTCAAACCAGTCAATGTTCAGCACAGGTTTACCATCTACCATCTCATAGCTTTCGCCCTCGATACCGTAGTTCATCAGCAGGGCGCCCTCCTCGCTGTAGAGGTAGTCCAGCCAGCGGCAGATTTCCTCCACATACTCACAGCCCTCCAGGATGCAGAGCTGGTTGTCGGCAAAGCGGGTATAAGTAGAGCCGGAGAACTTCAGCGTCTCGCCTTCATTGAGGGTTGCATCCTTCAGCGGTGCAATTTCAAAGCCCTCTTCTGTGGCGTTGCCATAGAGGTTCGCAACGTGGTTGATATTGGCATAGAAAATACCGTACTCGCAGTGGCCGTGTCGGGGTCAAACATATTTCTATCGGTATTACTGACAAAGTCGGAGGAAATCAGCCCGTCATTGTACCACTGGTTCATCATCACCAGGTACTCCCGAAATCCATCTTCCAGAGTACCAAATTTCACAGTTCCTTCATCCTGGTAAACGGGGAAAACACCATCTGTGGGCCACAGCTCGCCGTTGACGCCGTAGCCATAGGTGAGATAGCCAAACATCTCAACGCCGCTGCTAATCAGGCGGAG
>CAZRNK010000006.1:4857-12260 GCA_964601435.1 uncultured Oscillospiraceae bacterium
CGGAGCGGATAAAGGGGCCCCACATAACGGGTCCTTCGTCCAGATAGATTTTGCTGATGAAATTGATGTTGCCGTCGGCGTCGGTACAGTCCTTCAGCAGGGTCGGGTCAGCATCCAAAAGGGCCTTGTAGTTGGGCATATAGTCGTTAATTGCATCTGTCAGGGGCATAAAAACCTCTGCCGCAATACCAGCCTTTACACCGCCGGGATACTGGGCGTTGGCATTGTCCACCACATCACACCAGTCGCCGGAAGCCAGCATCACAGAGAACATCGTGCCTTCAAAATCGCCGAAGGTCCAGTTGATGTGAATATTGGTCCGCCGCTCCAGCTCCTGAAGCGTAATATTGTCATTGATGTCGTCCATCATGCTCCAGAGATAGCCGATATCGCCGGTGTACCAGTCGATTTCCAGCATCTCTTCTACGATGGGCAGGCTCACCGAACCCTCCGCTTCGCCAGGCGCCTCCGTCTCGTTGGCATCCGCAGTGGCCTCCGGCGCCTGCGTCTCGTCAGCGGGCGCCTCCGTGGTCGCCGATGTCGGAGCCTCTGTCCCCTCCGTCCCATTGGAGGCACAACCGCCCAACAGGGAGAAGACAAGCAAGAGGGCCAACATAAGGGAAATAACTTTTTTCATCTTTACCCCACTTCCATAAAAGTTTTTGAAGGCGCATCCAACTTTTTTTGAATGTGACTTCTATGGGAATCATACTCGATTTCATACCCCATGTAAAGGCGAAAATGCCGTTTTGCCTAGCGAAAAATTGTATTGATACATGCATTTTCGTTATGGATTCTTATATTGACCTGTATGCTTTTGTACAAAACTCTCAAAAGCGCGCAACAAGAATTGACGAATTGATACAAAGGACGCCTTTGATTGGAAACTTTTTAAATCTCCTTGTTTTTCAAACACTTTTTGGAGAAGATTGACTTTTAAAAATGCATGCTTTATAATCGCTTTCAGTTAGGGAACCCCCGTGGAATGCCTTTACAATTTAATCAAAAGGAGAACAGCATCCATGAAAAACAGTTATGTTTTTGTGCGCGGCGGTGTCAGCATGGCGGGCCGCCACATGAGCCGGGCTTTCATGAAGGCCGGCTATGATGTTCTGGCTGATTTTGCCGATGCAGCCAACAGCTACAAGGGCGATATTCTTGCCCGGGAAGCAAAGGAGGAGTTCGGCGTCGGCTGTGTCTGGCATGCCGGCAGCCCGAACCTGGAGAACATCCGGGAGGCCATTGCCCAGGGCAACGCCGCCTTTGGCAAGCCGCTGAAAATTTTTGTCAACAACGACGGTGTATTCGACGGCATGCGCCTTCCCCAGCTTTCAGAGCCCCAGTACCTGGAGCTGCTGCAAATGCACTTTGCCTCCCTGCTCAGCTGTGCCAAGGCTGCCGCCGAGGAGATGAGCCAGCATGGCGGCGGCGTTGTCATCAACGTGGCTGCCCTGATGCCCTTCCCCGGAACGGAGCCGGACTTCTCCTTTGAAATCGCCCTGTGCCGGGCCTTCACCGAGTCCCTGGCCAAGACCTATGCAGACCAGAATGTCCGCTTTGTCACCCTCATCTCCGACAAGGTGAACTATCCCGAGGATCCGACGCCCCCCGAGGGTACAGTCGTAGAGCACCAGCAGCACGCCATCAACTTTGACGACCGCCCACCGCTGCCCCCGGGAGATGATCCGGCGGAGTTCCTAGATATGCTGCTCCACGTGGCGGAGTCTCCCAAAATCAACGGACAGGTGTTCTCCCAGAACGTCCGGTTTTAACCGGCAAAACTTTTACGCAAAAGGATGGATTGTATGAAAAAGCCTTTTCCCGGCCTGAATGCCCCGCTGGAAATCCGGGGTAAAATGCTCAAGAGCCGGTTTCTCTACCCCATTGCCCAGGTCCATTTCCTCCAGGGCCCGGAGCTGTATCCCGCAGACCCGCTCATCTCCTTCTATGAGAAGCTTGCCAAGGAGGGCTGCGCTCTGGTCCTCACCCAGGACAGCACCAATATGCAGCAGCGCATTATGCCCGGCCATGACACCCCGCACTTCGCCATGATGGATATGGATGACAAGGCCTGCCAGAATTATTTCTGCCAGATGACGGAGTTTGTCCACATGCAGGGGAGTTTCATCGGCGTGGAGCTCTCCCCCGACAGAGGGCTGCCCTACTGTGTCAACGACCCCGCCAAGAAAATCGACTACCCCTTTCCCGGCACCAAATCCGAGGCTGCCCTGAAGCTGAAAGAGGACTTCGGCGGCTACATGGACGGCGGCCCGGAGGGCCGGGCCCCCATCAACCCGGAATTTCATTTTACCCCCAAGGACGTCTACTTCACCGAGGAGAAGATGGACGAATACATCGATATTATGTGCGAAAAGGCCCTGAAATTTAAAAATCTGGGCTATGACGCGGGCCTGATCGACATGGGCGACCACTTCTACATTGGCCAGTTCCTGCTGCCCTACTGCAACTTCCGGGATGACGAATACGGCGGAAGCCTGGAAAACCGCTGCCGCTTTGCCGTCAAGGTCTGCAAGGAGCTGCGCCGCCGCCTGGGGGACGACTTTATTCTGGTATGCAATACCCCCGGCACCAACGGCATGCCCCGCGGCCCCATGGGCACGCCGGACGTGGGCTTTGACTCTGTGGAGGAGAGCGCCTATTTCCTCAAGGCAATTGAGCCCTATGTAGACATCGCCATTCTCCGGGAGTGCGACGCCACCTTCCCTCTGGAGCCCCGGGAATCGGCCACCATTCCCTACGCTAAGGCGCTGAAGGAGCAGGGAGTCAAGATGAAGCTGGCCTGCGCCACTCCCTATATGGATTTGGATAAACTGGATTCGGCCATTACCTCCGGGAGCTGCGACATTATCATGTCTGGCCGCATGTTCATCTGCAATGACGAGCTGGGCGACATTCTGAAAAACGGCAACGGCGATGATTTGAAGCCCTGCATTGAATGCGGCATCTGCCGGGGCACCTCCCCGGTGAAAGACTGGATGAGCCACTGCACCATCAATCCCCGGCTGGGGATGGAGCACCGGGCAGACCGCCTCATCACGCCGCCCGGCAGCCCGAAGAAAATCGCCATCATCGGCGGCGGCCCCGGCGGCGTCACCTGCGCCCTGTGGCTCAAGGAGCGGGGCCACACGCCAGTCGTCTTCGAGAAGGCCGACCGCATTGGCGGCCAGGTCCGCCATTCGGACCAGCCCAATTTCAAGTGGAAGATGGAGCGCTACTTGAATTATCTCCGGCACCAGGTTGAGAAAAAAGGCGTAGAGGTGCGCCTGAACACCGAGGCCACCCCGGAGGCCATTCGGGCCGAGGGCTTTGACATCGTCATCGCCGCCACCGGCGCCCATCCCAAGCAGCCGCCCATCCCCGGCGTGGAAAATGCCAAATGGAACGCCTGTAATATCTATGACCACCTGGACGAAATCGGCCACCGGGTTGTTGTGGTCGGCGGCTCCTCCGCCCCCACGGAGGCGGCCATTTACCTGTCCCAACTGGGCCACGAGGTGACACAGCTCAGCCGCAACGCCATTGTGGCCTCCGATTTGAACCCCATCCACCAGCGGGCCTATTTCAACCTGATGGCCCGGGACTTCGGTGTGACGGAGATTCACAGTGTCCACACCACCAAAATTGAGGCCGGCAAGGTCTGGTATGTGGACGAGAGCGGCGCGGAGCACAGCATCGAATGTGACGACGTGCTGGCCGCCGGCGGCATGGCCCCCAACAGCGAGGCCGCGATGGCTTTTTACGACGCCGCACCGGAGTTTTACTCCATTGGCGACTGCCACAGCGTCGGCACCATGCGTACCGCGATTCGGGATGCCTATACCCTGGCTATGCGCATCTGAATTTTCAAAACCAAGAGGGGAGCAGCTGCCAGGGCTGCTCCCCCCTCTGTTTTTTCCAAAAATACTTTCGGTCAACAAAACAGAGCAGGGCGCGTGTGCGCCCTGCTCTGTTTTCCCTTTATCTCTTTATAAATTACTGGCTGCGGCAAATCCACCCCGCATGGCGCTCTGGACGCTGCCAACTTCAGCGCAGTCCCCGCAGAGGCGGTATTCCGGCACGATATTGGCATAGCGCAGCGCCTCGGCCTGAAGGGGCTCCATCCCGCTGGCCATGACAACTGCGTCGCAGGCAAGGGTATGCAATACGCCCGCTGCATCCTCATAGGTCACAGAATCCGGCGTAACAGCCTTTGTTCGTACATTGGCCAGCACCGACAGGCCCTCTGTCCGCGCCATCCGGGCCACCATATGCTCCCGGTAGTGGACCCGGTCGCATTCAGCGGCCACTGCCTGCTGCCGGGTGAGGATGGTAACGATGTGGCCCAGCTCCGCCAGATGCATGGCTGTCTCCGTACCGGTTTCGCCGCCGCCCACGACCGCAATGCGCGCACCCAGCTCCGCCTCCCGGCCATAGACAGAAACCGCATCCCAGATATCCGGGCCGTCCGCCCCCGGGATGGGGAGCACCTTCGGCCGCGCCCCCACCGCCACAATTAGCGCATCATAGCTCAGGCCCCGGAGCGCTTCCGGCGACACGTCCACCCCCAGCTCCACCTTTGCCCCGCTCTTCCAGAGCTGCCGAATCAGCCAGTCCTTGAAGTCCTTCAGGGGCCATTTAAAGGAGACAAAGTCCGCGTGCTGGAGCTGTCCGCCCAGGACAGTTTCCTTCTCATAGAGCGTTACGTCGTGGCCATTTTTCGCGGCGATGACCGCCGCCTCCATACCCGCTGGGCCGCCGCCAATGACCGCCACCTTTTTGGGGCGCTTCACCGGTTTCATAATATGGTCCAGCCGGTTCTGGAGGCCGTGTTCCGGGTTCACCGAGCAAACCGTCAGCCAGGGCCCCCGCATGTTCATCATGTGGCACTTGTTGCAGCGGATGCAGGGGGTAATGTCCTCGCCCCTGCCCTCCTTTACCTTTTCTATATATGCGCTGTCACAGAGGAAGGCCCGGCACATAGCAAACATGTCGGCCTTTCCCTCCCGGAGGTAAAGCTCCATCTCGTCCGGGTCCCGATAGCCGCCCAGAGGAGCCACTACCACCTTGGCGCCGCTGCGCTTGATGGCCTCGGCATAGTGGATGGTCTGGTGGTAGCCCTTGGGGCCGTCAAAGGTGGTACAGTGGGTGGCCATACAGGTATCCCCCCGGATTTGCAGAATGTCCACTATGCCCTCACAGAGCTTGGCAAAGCGGCAGGTCTCCTCCAGGGTCATGCCGGTGTGGCCGCCCGCTTTGTCCACCATCTCCCCGGAGATAATAATCTCCACCAGCATATCCGGACAGGCCGCCTTCACCGCCCGGCAGATGTCCAGGGGGTATTTGGCCCGGTTTTCAATGGGGCCGCCATAGGCATCTGTCCGCGTATTCAGTGCCGCGCTCAGAAACCGGCTGGGGTTGGAGCACTCATAGGCCATGGGGATGGAAACCATCTTAAAGCCCAGGCTCTCAAAGTATTGCACCCGGCCTACAAAATCGGCAATGGTCTCCTCCAGCATCGCTGGTGTCAATTCCTGAAAATGCCGGGTGGGGTTGCCGTCCCAGCTCAAATCGCCCCCCACGACGTTGTACCCCTCCGGCTCCACAATCCGCAGAGCAATACAGGGCAGCGCCCCGTTAAAGCGGATAATCTCCGCCAGCTGGGACATGTAGTTATCCAGCCGCGGGTCATTACCGTCATAGAGGGGGTAGCGGAGCATGTCCGCCATGTCCTTGCGCCGGATATCATAGGTATTATAGGCATCCCCAACGCAGACGATGGCGGCGCCGTTGCGGGCCATGTCGGCGTAATAGCTCATGAGCCCCTCTCCGGGATGCATCTCGGTCCCGTTCATAAAGTGGGGCGTGGAGCAGGGGACAATGGTCCGATGCTTGATGATGTACTTTCCAATCTGGATGGGAGAGAGCAGCTTCTCGTAACGCATGGCCGGCCTCCCTCAGACTTGCAGGGCCCGGGCAAAGGCTTCCCGGTTCAGTTTTTGCAGGTTGCCCACCCCGTTGCAGTCCCCCACGGCAAAGAACCGCAGGCCGGGGATTGCATAGGCCATGGCCTCCTGCGTCCTGGGCCGCATCCCGCCGCAGATGACGACGCTGTCGGCCTCCAGGGTATGGATGTCCCCGGCGGCGTCCCGATAGATGACGCAATTGCCCTCCACAGCGAGCGTGGTGGCATTGGGAATGCCGCGGAGGTTCTCGTATTTCTCCCAGGCACAGCCAAAATAGTCCGGCGCCTCCGGCGCCTTTTCCTCCTTTACATAGGCCATGGTGATGTAGTGGAGCCGGGAGCAGTCATGGCCAATGGCGCTCTGGCGGGTCAGCACTGTCACATCGTGGCCGTTTTCCGCCAGATACATAGCCGTCTCCACGCCGGTCTCCGAGCCGCCCACAATCACGACCCGGCGGCCCAGCTCCGCCTCCCGGCCGCATACATCCAGGCAGGTGGGATACAGGGCCTCCCCGCGTGCACCCCGCAGCCCCGCAATGCTCCCCGGGAGCTGCGCGCTGGCACCCGTGGCGGCGATGACGGCCTCAAATCCCGCTTCGGCGATGTCCTCGGGGGCCGGGGCACAACGCAGGCGCACATCCACGCCATAGCGCCCCAACTGGCGCACCAGCCAGTTTTTGTAGTCCCGGATAGGCCACTTGAATGAGAAATATTCCGCATGGCGGAGCTGTCCGCCCAAATAGTCCGTCTTTTCAAAGAGCGTGACTGCGTGGCCCCGCTTGGCGCACTCCAGGGCGGCGCGCATCCCGGCCGGCCCGCCGCCGATGACGGCGACCTTTTTGGGCTCCTCCACCGGCTCGGCCAGGCGATAGACCGCGCTCTGGAGGCCCAGCATGGGGTTGACAGAGCAGACGCTGACCCAGGGCGTAGGCTCCGGCAAAATCGTCCCGTGGCACTTGTTGCACCAGAGGCAGGGCATCACATCCTCCCCCCTGCCTTCATAGAGCTTTTTCCCATACTCGAAATCACATAAAAAGGCCCGGGCCATCCCGATGAAATCACATTTGCCCGCGGCCAGATACCCCTCCAGCTCATCGGGGTCCTGAAATCCGCCGATGGGCTCCAGAGGGATGGTGCAGCCCGCCTTCTTGATGGCCTCGCAGTATTCGATAACCTTGTGCTCCCCTTTGTGGAAGGTGAAGCCTGTGGGGTGGGAGGCGGCCATGTCCCGCTCCCGAATCTGCAGAATATCTACCAGGCCCTCTGCCGCCCTGGCGAAGGCGATGGCGTCCTCCAGCTGGTAGCCCACCTGTCCGCCGCCATAGCCTCTGGGCTGCTCGCCGGCGATGACGCCTTCAATGAGAAAATTGGGGCCATAAACCGCCTTCACGCGCCGGAAGCAGTCCAGCGCCAGGCGCATCCGGTTTTCCGCGCTGCCGCC
>CAZRNK010000006.1:12360-19140 GCA_964601435.1 uncultured Oscillospiraceae bacterium
GGGGAGGCATTGGGATAGAGCATGCGGTTTTTGATGATGTGGTCCCCAATCCGGAAGGGGGATAAGAGGGTCTTGTATTGCATTTGTACACCTCGCTTACAATGTGCAGGCCGCCGCATAGCCAGAGCGCAGCGCCGCCTGCATATTTTTCACCTCAAAGCAGTCCCCTACGGTAATGAACTCCTTGGCACAGCCGTAGTATGCCGCGGCGGCGTCCGCGTTGGCCACCATACCGCCGGAAACCACCACCCCCTGGGCGGGGATGAAATGCCGCTCCCCCGCCTTGTCCCGATACACAACGCCCTCGGGCGTGATTTCCTCTGTCGTCGCCTCCAGGACAAAATGGAGATGTTCGGAGAGGGACTCCCATTTTTCCACCACATACTCCCGGTAGTGGACCCGGTCACAATCCGGTGCAATGACGCTCTGGCGGGTCAGGGCTGTAACCTCATGGCCCCGCTCTGTCAGATGGATGGCCGTCTCCAGCCCGGTCTCCGCACAGCCCACCACAACCAGATGATGGGGCAGCTCGTCCTCATGGCCAAAAACCTGAAGGGGATTCCAGACATTTTTGCCGTCAATGCCGGGGATATGCAGCACTTTCGGCTCTGCCCCCAGGGCCGCAATGACAGCATCGAAGCCCATCTGCTCCAGCTCCTCCGGCGTGGGGCAGGTATTCAGCCGGATGTCCACACCGCTTTTCTCCACCTGGCGTGCCAGCCAGTGGCGGTAGTCCGCCAGGGGCCACTTGAAGGAGATAAAGTCTGCATGGCGGAGCTGTCCGCCCAGCTCTCCGCGCTTTTCAAACAGCGTCACGGTGTGCCCCCGCCTGGCCGCCGTCAGCGCGGCCTGCATCCCGGCCGGGCCGCCGCCGATAACCGCCACGTGCTTTTCTTTCGCCGGAGTGGGCTCCACCATATGGGACAGGCGGGCTTTCAGGCCATGCTCGGGATTGACAGAACAGACGTTGATAAAGGGCCCCTGCATGCTGTTTACATGGCACTTATTGCAGCGGACACAGGGAATGATGTCTTCCGGGCGCTCCTCGCGGATTTTCTGCATGTAATCATAGTCGCAGATAAAAGCGCGGCCAATGGCAAACATGTCGGTGCGCCCCTCCCGGAGCAGGCGCTCCATGTCGTCCGGGTTCTGGAACCCGCCCACTGGGGCCACAATGACCTTTGCCCCGCTCTCCTTGATGGCCTGGGCATATTCAATGGTCTTATATGTCCCCTTTTCCGAATTGAACCCAGTGGGATGGCTGCCCTTGCAGGTGGCCTGGCGAATCTGAATGATGTCCACATAGTCCTCGGCCATTTTGGCAAGCTGACATACCTCTTCTGTGGAGAGTCCCGGCATCTCGCCGCTTAAAATAATCTCCACCAGCATATCCGGGCAGACCTCTTTGATGGCCTTCGCGTGCATCAGGGGGTAACGAGCTCTGTTTTCCAGGGAGCCGCCGTACTCATCCGTCCGGGTATTGAGCCGGCCGGAGAGGAAGCGGGAGGACATGGAGCACTCATACCCCATGGGCATGGTCATCATCCGAAAGCCATTGGCCCAGTGGCGCCGGGCCCAGGTGCGGGTATCCTCCACCGTCTCCAGCAGCATCTCCTCTGGAATTTCCAGGCAGTGTTCCGGCTCCGGGTGCTGGTCCCAGGTAAGATCCCCGGTCACCACATCATAGCCGGGAAACTCCATGGGCCGGTGGCCGGCGGCGGGAATGGCCCCGTAGAAGCGGATGACCTCTGCAATCTGGGAGACGTAATTGTCCACAGACGGGTCTTTCGCATCATAGATGGGAAAACGGCAGATATCCGCAACGGGAATTCCCCGCTGGCTCTGCTCCCCGTAGTGGGGCATAAAGGAGACAATTCCCGGGCCATTTTTGGCCAAATCCCCATAGTATGTAATCATATCCGGCCCCGGCCAGGTCTCTGGCCCATTGATGAAATGGGGCAGGGCGTTGGTCGCCTCAAGCCGGTTTTTCACTATATACTTCCCAATCCGTATGGGAGAGAGCAAATGTTTGTAGCGAAAGTCCATCGATGTATTCCTCCAACGTAAAAAAATCCCGCCCGCAGCGGGTCCCTTCTAAAAAGAAGTATACCATAAGCGGGCGGGCGGTGCGCATGCATTTCTTTGAAAAATCCATGCAATTTGGTTATGCATTTGGCAGTTTGTTTACTTCAAAGAATGTATTTTCAAACTTGAGGCGGGCGGGGTTAAAGTTCCGGTCATACCAGGCCAGGACCAAATCTGTGTCCTTAGTCTGCTCAAATGGAATCCGCAAAAGCCCCGTTTCCGGCATAATGTCAAAGGTGTCCACCAGCATAACGCCGGAGTTGGACTTGGCCCAGAGGAGATTGGCGTGATAGGAAGGGGAAAATTTCAGCTGCGGGGTAAATCCATGCTGGGCGCAAATATCCAAAATCAGCTTTCGGGACACATCCTCCTCCGTCTCGCTCACCAAGATGAGCACTGTGTCCCGCAAATCCTCTACTGTAGCGCTCTCCCTGCCTGCCAGGGGGTTGTCCGGGGAGACCGCCAGCTGTTCCTGCGAGGCGGCCACATGCCGCCAGTCCATAGACTCCCGGTTCTCCACCCCATACTTGCGTACAAAGGCAATGTCCAGCCGGTCCTCCATCAGCCGCAGAATGGTCTCCTCCATGCCGAAGTTAAAAAGGGCAATGTCAATTTCCGGCACCTCCTCTGCCAGGCGCCGCAGCGTTGCCGAAACCATCTCGTCCACGTCCATCCCCTCTGTAATGCCCACCCGGAGCCGGCCGGAGAGGGCATTGCCGGCATTTTTCGCCTTGACAATGGCATTGTCATAGGTAAGGGCCACCTTGTCCAGCTCCGCGGCCATGACAAATCCCTCCGGGGTCAGATGGAGGGAGCGGTTTGCCCGGGTAAAAAGCTTAAACCCCAGTTCATTTTCCATCATGATAATCTGGCGGCTGATGGCCGGCTGGGTAATATAGAGCATGTTCGCCGCCTTGGTAAAGCTCAGGGTCTTGGCAACAGTCAGGAAGTAATTTATCTGTGTAAAATTCATAGCCGCCCTTCTTTCTCTCTTACTTATTTCAGCATACCATATTGTCTGCCAAAAGTCACGCTTTCTATAACAAAAATTGCAGATGAACATGAAGAAACGTCATAACTGAAAGGGGAAAAATCCGTTGACAGCCCCCCGCAGATTTTCTAAACTATAGAAAAAAGGCATGGGACACCCCATCCCGGCCAGATTCCCCATGTAAAGTGAGGTTATGTCTCTATGAGTAAACAGTTTCGCGCTCTGCTCTCCCCCCTGCGGCTTGGGAAACATATTTTAAAGTCCCGCATGTATGCCCCCCAGGCCCTGCCCCACTATCTCCAGGGTCCGGAAACCTATCCCGCAGACCCCCTGATTCTGCACCTGGCCAATATCGCCCGCAACGGTGCAGCCATTGTAGACTGCAGTGTCTGGGGCGACACGGACCAGCGCAAAGCCTGGGGCACCGCCGGCCATTTCCCCTCTTTTGACTACACGGACCCCGCAGTGGAAACCTACGTCTGCAAGATGGTGGACGCCATCCACTTTTACGGCTCTCTGGCCTCCATCTACATGAACCCCCTGGAGCTGCACAATTTTCAGCCTCTGGCAGACCAGAATATCCCCTTCCCCTTCCGGTTCAGCACTGTAAGCAAGGTCTCTGAAATCACCCGGGAAATGATGGACCAGATGATTGACGAGGCCGTTGCAAAATGTAAGTACTTCAAGAATCTCGGTTTTGATATGGTCTCCTTCCAGATGAGCTATCGGGAATTCCTGCACATCGGCATGTCCAAATACTTTTCCCCGCTCACCAACGACCGGACTGATGCGTACGGCGGCGATGTGGAAGGGCGCACCCGGCTGCCCCTGGAGCTGTGCCGGGCCGTCAAAGCGGCCTGCGGCCAGGACTTCCCCATCTGCGTCTGGGTAGCCGGCGAGGAGGAGGCCGGCGGCATCACGGTGGAGGACACTGTCGCCTTTGCCAAGCTGGCGGAGGGTGTGGTAGACATCCTCAACATCCGGGGCGGCAACGTCAATCCCAACCACCCCACAGGCTTCAACTCCAACCCGGACGAACCCGAAACCCTCCACGTGGCCCGGGCTGTAAAGCGCAGCGGCGCCAAAATCCTGGTCTGCGCCGCAGGCGGCTATGGCGACCCCATCAAAAATGAGCAGTACATTGCAAACGGCGATTTGGATTTGGTCGGCATCGGCCGGCAGTTTATCTGCGACGAGGACTATGGCATCAAAATTATGGAGGACCGGCCGGAGGACATCGTCCCCTGCCAGCGCTGCGCCAAGTGCCACGTCCCCTACATTGACGGCCCCTGGGTCTGCGTCTGCTCCAGCAACCCGAAGATGGGCCTTCGGGACTATATGGATACCCTGGTCAAACCCCCGGTGAAAAAGAAAAAAGTTGCCGTCGTGGGCGGCGGCATCGCCGGGATTGAGGCGGCCCTGGTCTGTGCCCAGCGCGGCCATGCCGTCACCCTCTTTGAAAAGGAGGACTTCCTGGGCGGCCAGCTGCTCCACGCGGACTACTCCGCCTTCAAATGGCCCCTGCGCAATTTCAAAAACCGCATGGTTGATTTCCTCCGCAAATCCACGGTGGACATCCGCCTGCATACAGAGGCCACCCCCGCTCTTCTGTCGGAAATGTGCTTTGACGTCGTAATTGCCGCAATCGGCTCCGAGCCCAATATGCCCGATATTCCCGGCGCAGCAGGCGAAAACGTCTGGACGCCTTTGGCAGTCTATGGCCACGAGCAGGAGCTGGGCCACCGGGTTGTCGTTGTCGGCGGCGGTGAAATTGGTACGGAAACGGGCCTGTATCTGGCCGAGGCCGGCCATGATATCACAGTGCTCACCCGCCAGACCCGCCTGGCGCCGGACGCCACCTGCACCCACTACAGGGAGATGTTCGAAGATCGTTGGGAGGCCTGCCCCAATTTCCACCATATTGAAGATGCCCACACAGTGGAAATCACCCCCACCGGCGTTGTCTATCGGGAAATGCTCCGGGAGGCGCCCCCGGAGGGGGCCCTGAAGCCCGGAGAGGTGGCCGTGGGCCAATACATTGGGGACGGCGCAGCCCACACCATCGACTGTGACGCAGTGGTGCTGGCCGGAGGCCGGCGGGACCGGACAGATGCAGCGCTGCAATTTTATGGCGCAGCGGAAGAATTCTACCTCATTGGCGACTGCCGGGAGCCGGGCAATGTACAGCAGTGCATGCGCGCCGCCTTCTCCACGGCCTCCCGTATCTAAGGGGCTGCGGCCATCCTGGTTTTGATTCATTTCCTTCTTCCTTGAAGGGCCGGGGACTTTTCTTACAGCCATAAGAAAAGCCCCCGGCCCTCTTTTTCACTTATATAGAATCTTTTCCATTGCCCGGCCAAAACCGATTTGCCATCCCCCTATGCGCCTGGCGCAGCAGGTAAGGCAAATCACATGGGCCTGCTCCACCAGCTATGCGCCTTTTTGTATGCGGGGTCCTGCAAACGCATGGAGTAGTATTCGGCATCCTGCTCATACCGGACATTCCGGGTAATTTGCTCGTAAAATGTCCCCAGCATCTGGATATGCGTCAAATCAGTCAAAATGGACTTGTATACGGCAGAAAACCCGGTGGCGGGGTGCGTCCGGTGAATCTGGGCCACAAGGTTTTCAACGCCGGAGCCGCTGACCTGCGGCAGGTTGGTCAGCAGGCATGAGGTGTCCCAGAAAGAAATCATATTGGTAAACAGGGAGCCCTGGGGCGTTGAGACCTTGTATTTTTCCCGGATGCGGCGCATCTGCATAGCCACTTCCCGCTGCAGCTGGTTGGCCTCCTGCAAAAATTTCTTCCCCCGGCCGGCCGCATACAGCTGCTCCAGCGTCTCCAGCTGGCTCCGGGCCTGGACAAACATCCCCTCCTGGCGCATATGATATGCCATTTCCAGCGCAGAGAGCCCTGCCCTTTGCCCCTTTTCCGCAATATACGCAGAGAAAATCGGGATGGGGCTGGCGGAAATATGCGGATTCACAGCCTGGTAAACCCGCTCCATCGTATCCGTTGTCGTTTTGGTCAGGGCATCGATGAGCGGCCGGTAGTGAAAGGTGCTTGTCCCATAGTGTTTTCGGAAGTAATTCGCCTGGAACGCCTGACGGATTGGGTGCAAAAATAAATCCAGGTGCAGCTGGTTTGCCAACAAAGTATAGTAAACCGTCCGATAGGCCAGCCAGTTCAGGCCCGCAAAAAAGGTGGTCACCTGCCTGGGCACATTCTCATCCGGGGAAATCGGCTGCCCGTCGGAGCCGAGCAGAACAGGCTTCCGCTTGGGTATCTCATTTTGCCCGGTGGCGTCCTTCAGTTCCGAGTAAATCATGGAGGACAATGCGCTGTATTTTTTTATGTCTGTATGGCTGGCATCGGCCAGCAATTTTTGTGTCAAATAAAACACACTGGACTGTATGTTCCATACATACCATAAATGCATTTTCAGCATATCGAAGAAAGGCTTAAAATCTCCGTCTGCAAAGGAGCCCGCGGCAACTTTCGGGACAACCGACTGGACCTGCTCCAGCGTCTCCTTGGAAAACGCCTTGCGGCTCTCCTCGTCCAGTACAATGGGCGTCATCCAGGAAAAATACTGGCTGCGGCTCTCCTGAAACTCGGCCTTATAATCATCCAGGTAATAAACTTCGTCGAAAAATAAAATGGCCTGAAGCAAGCTTTCCATGGCCAGGATGTCCCCGTCCAG
>CAZRNK010000007.1:0-4120 GCA_964601435.1 uncultured Oscillospiraceae bacterium
CAGCTCCCCTTCCAGGGAGTTGGCATTGGTTTTGAAGCTGAAATAGTAGTCCAGAACATCCCGGGCAATGGAGGCCAGGGCGCTGCCGGCGCTGCCCTTTTCCACCACGACGACCACGGCAATCTCCGGGTCGTCATAGGGGGCGTAGCAGATAAACACGCCGTTGTTGGTCTGATTGGCGCCGGTCTGGGCAGTGCCGGTCTTGGCGGCCACTTCGCAGTAGGCATAGTTGCCAAAGACGCTGTAGACCGAGCCGGTGACGTTGTTGGCCACGCCATACATGCCCAGCTGAACTGCCTCGTAGTATTCCTCTTCCGTCTCCACGGTGCTGAGGACCTCCGCTTCCCGCTCATAGATTTCCTCGGAGTAATCATAGCTGCGGACGGATTTCAAAATGGAGGCGCTGTAGCGGGTGCCGCCGTTGGCCAGGGCGGCAGTATACTCCGCCAGCTGGAGGGGCGTAAAGAGGTTATAGCTCTGGCCGATGGCGGCCTGGAGCGTGTCGCCCAGGTACCACTCCTCGCCCACAGCCTCCTCTTTATACTCCGGGGAGGCCACGGTGCCCAGATACTCCGGCAGCTCGATGCCGGTGGACTGGCCCAGGCCGAAGCGGACGGCGTAGGGGTAGAGGCGCTCAATGGTGAGGTAGTCGCCCACTGTGTAGAAGAAGTAGTTGCACGACTCGGTGATGGCGCTGGTGACATTCACATCCCCGTGGGTGCCCTGGCCGATAATCCAGCAGGAGGGGGCGTAGCCTTCGCTCTCATATTTGTCGAAGGTGACGGCGTCATAGATGGTGGTGTCGGTGGTGATAATGCCCTGATCCAGGGCGGCAATGGCCGTACAGGGCTTGAAGGTAGAACCGGGGGCATAGGTACCCATGGTAGCCCGGTTGAAAAGGGGCTCGTTTTCCGCTGTAGAAATCTCGCTGTAATTGTCCAGGAGACTGCTTAAATCGTACGTGGGGTAGCTGGCGATGGCCAGGGGTTCCCCGCTGTTTACGTCCACAGCCACTACAGCGCCGCCGGTGATGAGCTGGGTGGTTTCCCCGCCATAGGCCTCCGCCTCAGCATTTTCCTCCTCCCGCAGGGCGTTTTCCTCCTGGATATAGCTGGCGAGGGCCTGTTCCGCCGCTTCCTGAAGGCCGATATCAATGGTGAGATAGACGTGGTTGCCCGGCTCCGGCTCCGTGAGATAGGTGGTGCCGATGACGGTTCCGGAGGAGGTGGATGTAATCTGTACCTCCCCGTCCGATCCGTGGAGGTATTCCTCAAAGGCCAGCTCGGCGCCCTCCTGGCCCACCTGGGCGTCCAGGGAGTAGCCCTGGGCGGTATAGGTCTCCACCTGGTCCGGATTCATGGCGCCCACATAGCCCAGGACATGGGCGGCATAGATGGTCTCATACTCCCGGATGTAGGAAACCTCTACCGTAATGCCGGGCAAATCGCTCTCCATAAGCTGCGTGATGAGGTCGATGGACACATCTTCAGCAAAAATATAGTCCGAAGTGGCGATAATATAGCGGACATTCAGGGCATAGCGGATGCCGGCGATAATGCGGGTCTCCTCGGCGGTATAACTGTCGTCGATGTCGTAACGGGAGCGGAAGAAGGCCATGAAATCCACAGCAGTGGGGTCATCGGGGAAGTCCGCATCATACACCGAGCGGATATTTTCCGCATAGGCATCCAGGAGGGTGGACTGGACGGCTGTCATGTCCTCCACAAATTCAAAGGGGGCCTCCATGGTGATGGGCAGCTCGTCGTTATAGGTGTCGCCGGTGGACTCGATGATGCGGACAATCTCTAAAATGACGGCGTTTGGGTCCTCCACGTCGTCGCTGAAGAGCTCGTCGGTATTGATAACAAGGTTGTTGCAGCTCCGGTTGGAGACCAGTACGCGGCCATACCGGTCCAGGATGTTGCCCCTTGCGGCAGTGACGGTGGATTCAGTGACGATGCTGTTCTGGGACTGCTCATAGTAGGCGGCCCCCTCCACAATCTGGAGCTTGTACAGGGCGACTACATATACGCCTATCAGGAGAATCAGGAGCAGGGTCAGCAGAAGCATTCGTCCGGGTTTTACCAGTCTGTCCATAGTGTTTTCCTTTCTGTCGGAGAGACGGCGGGCGCGTCAGTCCAGCCGGCGCTGGGCGAGACGCTTGCAGGGGAAGTAGAGCAGCGGAGTGAAGGGCACCGACCAGAGAATCTGGAGCAGTGCGGTGCGCAGCAGCGGCAGTATCTCCGCATTGTGAAAGATGAGCGGCCGGAAGGCCTGGCAGGCGGCGGTGAGGGCCAGGGCCCCCAGGCAGACAAAAAAGTAAGAGAAAAACCGGCGGTTTACCAGAAACTCCGCCAACACGCCGGAGAAAAAGCCGATGCAGGGGAATAAAATCGTAAAAAGAACCGTGTTTTCCGTGTAGGTCATATCGCCGAACAGCCCGAGAATCAGGCCGAAGGCCCCGCCCCAGGAGGCCCCCTCGAACATGCCGATGGCCACGGCGGCCAGGGGGAGGAACATAGCCCGGACACCCAGAACCGTCACCCGGGAGAAAATCATGGTTTGCAGAATTAGGGCAGCGGCAATGAGCAGGCCATAGAGGATGGCCCGGCGCAGCTTGTCCCAATTGATGAGGTCAAAGAGCATACGTCCTCACTCCACTACGTCAAATTCCTTGATTACGAACACCTGGGAGAGGCTGTCCAAATCGCAGGCGGGTTCAATGACGCCGTAAAGGGTCTGTCCCCCGGCCTCGGTGTGGACTTCGGCAATAGTGCCAATCAGCAGTCCCTGGGGAAACACGCTGCCCCGGCCGGAGGTGAGGACGCTGTCCCCCTCCAGGGGCTGGGTCCCCTCGGTGAGATAGGTCAGGCGTATCTGACCGCTCTGCATAAGGGTGAAGTCCCCCACCACCATGGCGGCGTTGCCCGCCTCGCCCACCAGGGCGCCGACGCTGGTGTTGATGTCGATGACGGTCTGCACCGTGGCCCAGGAAGAGCCCAGCTCAATGACCTGGCCCACCAGGGCGCCATATTCCGTCACCACGCAGTCGCCCACTTCAATGCCACTGTCGGAGCCCTTGCTCAGCGTGAGGGTGTTGGCCCAGTTGGAGGCGTTCCGGGCGGTAATCCGGGCGGATTCATAGACAAAGTCGGCGTGGCGCTCGGACAGGTTCAGCAGTTCCCGGAGGCGCTCGTTTTCCTCGGTGGCGTCGGCGGCAGTGCGCAGCTCCTCCTGGGCCTCGGCCAGCTGGGCACGGAGGGATTCGTTCTCCGCTACCAGCTGGTCATATTCGTAGATGTAGCCGTAGATGCCCTCCAGCCAGTCCACCACAGCGGTGGCCGCCCGCCGGAAGGGGGCGGCGACAGAGCCGGAGAGGTTGGTGAAGAAGCCGGCCCGGCCCGCCAGGAAATAGGTGCTGACCAGGACGACAATCACCACCAGGGCCACCACGATTCCCAGGCGTATTCCCTTTTGTTTCAGCAGTTTTTTCAAAGCAGTTCCACGCCCATCTCTTTCAGCATTTTTCCCAGCCGGCACAGCGGCAGGCCCATGACGTTAAAATAGTCCCCCTCCAGGCCCTCCACAAACAGGCTGCCCTTGCCCTGGATGCCATAGGAACCAGCCTTGTCCATGGGCTCACCGGTGGCAATATAGGCGCGGATTTCCCTGTCTGAGAGCGGACGGAAGAAAACCTTGGTCTCTTCCATTTCCACCAGGATGCATTCCCCCCGGCGGAGGACCAGACCGGTATAGACAAAGTGGCTGCGCCCGGAGAGGGCGCGGAGCATCTCCGCCGCCTCCGCCTCGGAGTGGGGCTTGCCCAGAATCCGCCCCGGCAGCGCCACCACCGTGTCCGCAGCGAGAATCAAATCATCCGGGCCGAACTGGGCGGCGACCTCTGCCGCCTTGGCCCCGGCCAGGGCGATGACCAGCTCCCCCGGGGCGAGCCCCGGAGCGGCCCGCTCCTCGCCCTGGGCCGGGCAGACAATCAAATCCTTCAGGCCCAGCATCTCCAACAGCTCCCGCCGGCGGGGGGAGCCGGAGGCCAGCACAATTGCCATAGTTTTCTCCTTCCTGCGGGCGCAGCCGCCCGAACATAAAAAACAAATCAGGATAC
>CAZRNK010000007.1:4220-11494 GCA_964601435.1 uncultured Oscillospiraceae bacterium
CCCCGCCTGTCCGAGAGCTGGCCGGGGGTGTGGCAGCTGCACCGGCGGTCGCTGTTTTTCATAATGCACTGTTCGCTCACCAGCACCGGGAGCCGGCCATAGACCAGGATTTCCGTGTCCAGGGGCTTCTTCAGCCGGCGGATTTGGGAAAAGCGCAGCTCAAAGGAAATCGTGGCTGACCGTATCCCCGCCTGGGCCATGCGCTGGAGGGTGCCGGCGTTCCAGGCGTTGAAGGTGTAGTCTCCCCGGACATCCATCTGGGCAGCGCGCACAGGCAGCACCTGGGACAAATCGCAGACCAGGGCCTCCCGGATGCCCGCGTCCCGGGCCTGGGCCAGCAGGCGGTTTACCTTCGGCCACTGCTCGTCCGTCACCCGGCGGGGCAGTACAGCGGCAACCTCCGTCCCCGCCTCCAGGAAAGGGGCCAGGGCCGCGCTGTGCTGGGGCAATGTCTCCAGGGGAACATACAGGTTGTCTATTTTCAGCGCCGCCAGCTCCGGGGAGAGCTGCTCGAAGTCCAGCACCTGGACAATCAGGCGCGGCGGAGCGGTCTGCTCCTTTGCCTCAATGGGCGGGAGCGCCCGTCCCAGTTTGGGGGGCGGAGTCTCCCGGCGGAGGGCGCTCAGCTCGTGGAGGAGCTGATGCCGGGCGCGGACAATCTCCTCCTGGGGCAGGGAGAGGTCCTTGTCCACCAGGGCAGAGACGTCCTCGCAGGCGAAGGGGGTCCCCCCTGTCTTGTATAAAAGCTCCTGAATCATCTCCGCTGTAACGGGGCTCAGGCCGCCTCCGGCCCGGACAGGCACAGCCCCCAGGACAGTGGCCTGATGCCCCTCGTGGTCCTCTACGGCGAAGGCGGATTTCTCCCCGCTCCGCACAAGGGCATAGAAACGGATGCCCACCCGGCGCAGCTCCGTATCGGCATAGCCGCGGCGGACTTCCGCAATGAATTTCCGGGTTTCCCTGTCCGGGGCGCGGCGGGGGGCGGCAAACAGCTCCGCCTCCTGTGCCCCGGTAAAGGGGGCGTCTGTGAAGCCGTAGCTGGTGAAGGCGGCCTCCAGCCGCTCCAGCTCAGCCTGGGTGGGGGGCTTTTTGTCCCGGATGGCCCGGGTATAGAGGCCCAGGGAGTAGGCCGCGGCCTCGCCCCCCTGGGCGGAGAAGTCCAGCAGCAGGGCGCATATACCTGAGCGGGAGAGCTCCTCCGTGTGGGCGAGGAGACTTATGTCCTTGAGGCTCAGGGGATAGTCGTCCAGGCGGCCGCCCATGCTGTAACCCAGGCGGCAGGGCCTGGCGCAGCGGTGGCGGCTGTCGCTCCCGGCGCCGGAGAGGGCGCTGAGGTAGCACTGCCCCTGCAGGCCCACGCACATGGAGCCCTGGGCCAGTATGCCAATCTCAATGGGGCTTTTGGAGGCAATGGCCTGCATTTGGGCAAAAGAGAGCTCCGTGGCCAGGAAGACCCGGGAAAAGCCGCTCTCCGTAGCGGCCTGGACCCCGGCCAGGCTGTGGATGCCCAGCTCCGGGGCGGCAAACAGGGGCGTCTCCGGCAGGGCGCGCCGCAGCGCCCCGGCCAGCCCCAGGTCCCGGAGGACGAGGGCGCTGGCGCCCCACTCCACGGCCTGCCTGGCGGTCAAAGCCACCTGGGGCAGCTCCGCGTCGGTGACATAGGCGTCCACCGCCGCATAGGCCCGGCAGCCCCGGAGACGGCAGTAGCGCAGAATTTTTTCCGTTTCTCCCGGCGGAAAGGCGCGCTCCTCCGCCCCGGCGTCCGGGAGGTCCAGGGACAGGTAAACAGCGTCGGCCCCGCTCTGTACCGCGGCCACTACGGCCTCGGCCGAGCCGACGCGGGCAATCAGTTCCAACATGGGCAAAACCCTTCTCAGTTCTTTTTGGTGCTTTTTGCCGGCTGCTCCAGCGCTTCCAGCTGGAGGCGGCATTTGTTCAGTTCGTCGGCAATCCGAAAGGCGGCGATGGTGGCGCAGTCCAGGGGGGAGGCGCCGCTCTCCCGCTTTACGGCCAGAATCTGGCTTGTGACGAAGTCTGCAAGCTGGTGGGTGTAGGCCGGCGCTTCATCGGTGGAGAGGCGGTACATCCGCCCGGCGATATTTACATCCACAATGGAAAAGGTTTTTTTCGCCATGAGAAGTTCCTCCTTCCCCAACAGTGGGAATCATAGCGGGAAAATGTATCCTTTTGGCGTCCTGGGGTGCAGGAGGCCCATTTTTGCATCATTTTATATTATAGCACAAAGCCCTCTCTTGCTACAAGCCCATTTTGATGCTATACTGAATCCATCCCGGCTGCTCCAGCGCGGGGCCGCGCCGGGCCCTTCCGTCCGGCGGCGTGCGGGACGGGAAGAGGGAGGCAGACACGCCCCCGCCCCGGCGCGCTTTGCCCGGCGGCGGGACGGGAAGAGAGAGAATACCCATGGAAAACAAAAGCTACAAACTCAGTGAAAAAGGGGCGCTGGCCATCCCGGCTGCCCATGCGGACAAGCTGATTGCCTCCGGGGACGCCTCGGCGGCCCTGGTCTACCTCTGCTTTCTCCGGGCGGGGGGCGAGCTCTCCCTCCGGGAGGTCTCTCTCAGCCTGGGGCTTGCCCAGGAGGAGGCGGCGCGGGCCGCAAAGCACCTGGAGGAGTTGGGCCTGCTGTCCGGCGGCAGCGGGGCAAAGCCCCTGCCCCCGGCGGACGCCCTGCCGGAGTACCCCGCGGAGGAAGTGGCCGCCCGGAGCCGGAGCGACCCGGCCTTTACCGCCGTGGTGGAGGAGGTGCAGTCCGCCCTGGGGCGCCTGCTCTCCGGGACGGAGCTGAAAACCCTCTTTGGGATTTACGATTATCTGGGGTTCCCGGCGGAAGTGCTCATGCTCCTGGTTCACTACTGCATTGACCGGACCCACGCCCGCTACGGCCCCGGGCGGATGCCCACCATGCGGACCATTGAGAAGGAGGCCTACACCTGGGCCAACCGGGAGATTCTGACCCTGGAGCAGGCGGAGGCCTATCTCCGCAGCCAGCAGCAGCGCACCCAGGCGCTGGGGGAAATCTGCCGCGTCCTGCAAATCCAGGGGCGGGCCCTTTCGGCCACGGAGCGGCGCTATGTGGACAGCTGGATAGACATGGGCTTTGGGGCGGAGGCCCTGGCCATCGCCTATGACCGGACGGTGGTCAAAACCGGCGGCCTGAAATGGGCCTATATGAACTCCATCGTCCAGAGCTGGCACGACAAGGGGCTCCACACCCCGGCGGAGATTGAGGCCGGGGACGTCCCCCCGGCAGGGCGGCGAAGCCGGAGTACGGCAGCGCCCCGCCTCCAGAGCGCCGCGCCCCGG
Source organism: uncultured Oscillospiraceae bacterium (assembly GCA_964601435.1). GTDB lineage: Bacteria > Bacillota > Clostridia > Oscillospirales > Oscillospiraceae > CAZRNK01. The sequence continues at coordinate 7,545 of CAZRNK010000007.1, forward strand.
AAGGGGGATTTGGAGCGGATGCAGAAGATTTATGAGAAGCTCAAGGGGTAACGCCGCGCCGGCGCGGCGGAGAAAGGAACGGCTATGAGTATGGATACGCGGCTGCTGGCCCGGGCAAGGGACCGCCTGGCAGCCATCAAGCGGGAAAACGAGCAGACCCTCAGCCGCCGGACAGCCCAGGTATACGCCCGGCTGCCCCAGGTGCGGGAGACGGACGAGGCCCTCCGGGCCCTGATGGCCAGGACCATCGGGGAGGCCCTCCGGGCCGGAGCGGACGCCGGCGCGGCGGTGGCGGCCATCCGGGACGAGAGCCTGGAGCTCCAGGCCCGCCGGGCGGAGCTGCTGGTGGAGGCCGGCTACCCCATGGACTACCTGGACGAGCACTATGCCTGTGAAAAATGCCGGGACACGGGCTATGTCCGCGGGCGGATGTGCGCGTGCCTGAAAGCCCTCTACCGGGAGGAGCAGGTCCGGGATTTGAGCAGCCTGCTGAAGCTGGGGGAGGAGACTTTTGAGACCTTCTCCCTGGACTATTATGACGCCGCTCCCGACCCGGAGACGGGGGAGAGCCCCAGGGAGTGCATGGAGATGATTTATGCCTCCTGCCGCACCTATGCGGAGAAATTCGGGAAGGATTCCCCCAACCTCCTCTTCCAGGGGGGGACGGGCCTGGGCAAGACCTTCCTGTCGGCCTGCATCGCCCGGGTGGTGGCGGCCAAGGGCTTCTCCGTGGTGTATGAGACGGCGGTGGCGGCCCTGGACGCCTTTGAAAAGGAGAAGTTCGCCCGGTATCAGGAGGCGGCGGAGGACGCGGCCTCCAAGGTACACCAGATGCTCTCCTGTGATTTGCTGATTCTGGACGATTTGGGCACAGAGCTGGTCACGGCCTTCTCTGTCAGCGCCCTGTATACCCTCATCAACACCCGGCTCACTGCCGGGAAAAAGACCATTATCAGCACGAATTTGACCCGGGACGCCCTCTATGAGCGCTACAGCCCCCAGATTCTCTCCCGGCTGGAGGGGGAATACCTGGACTTCCACTTTGTGGGCCGGGACATCCGCCTGCTCAGGCGGGAAAACTGACAAACGCAAAAAATTTAAAATAATAGGGAGTGTGTCTGCATGAACATCTGGCACGAAATGAGCCCCGACCGGATTACCCCGGAGGACTTCATGGCCGTCATTGAGATTCCCAAGGGCAGCAAAAACAAGTATGAGCTGGACAAGGAGACCGGCATGCTGATGCTGGACAGGGTGCTGTACACCTCCACCCACTATCCCGCCAGCTACGGCTTCATCCCCCGGACCTACGCCGACGACAAGGACCCGCTGGACGTGCTGGTCATCTGCTCGGAGCCCATCTATCCCCTGACCCTGGTGCGGTGCTATCCCATCGGGGCCATCGCCATGGTGGACAGCGGGGCCCAGGACGAGAAGATTATTGCCATCCCCTTTGGGGAGCCGGCCTATGGCCATCACCGGGACATCCGAGAGCTGCCGGAGCACGTCTTTGCGGAAATGCGCCACTTCTTCTCCGTCTATAAGGAGCTGGAGGGCAAGCAGACCGCCGTCCGGGAGCTCTACCACCGGGAGGAGGCAATTGAGATTATCCGCGGCGCCATTGAAAACTATAAGGTCCTCTTTCCAAACGGCGGAGCGGGCGCCCCGCCAAAGGGGATATAACTTTTATAAATATGTCCCTTTAAAATCTATATTAGACTTTTCCCTACTGCCTCTTTATCATTGTGTTGTAGAAGTACATGGTTTTGCAGCGTCTGATTTGTACAGGCTGCACAGACGGTGTGCCGGAAGAACGCTTGTAAGCACCCATGATAAGGAGGATAACATGAAAAAAGGGATGAAGAAACTGTGCATTTTCCTGCTGCTGGCGGCCTTTCTCGTGGGCCTGACCGCCTGCGGCGGTACGGCGGAGGAGACAGCCGCGCCGGCGGAAAGCGAGGCTCCGGCGGCAACAGAGGCCCCCGCCGCAGAGACGGCGGCGCCGGAAACAGCGGAGAGCGAGGCACCGGAGGCGGCCGCGGGCATCTCCTACCCCCTTGTGGAGGAGACCGTGACGCTGACCCAGTGGGGCTCTGTGAACCCCCAGGCCATGACGTATATTTCCTCCCTGTCTGAGGCCTCGGTCATCGAGGCGGCGGAGGCGGCCACCGGCGTACATCTGGAGTGCACCTCCATCGCCGGCAACCTGGTGAGCGACAACTTTTCCATTATGATTGCCAGCGGGGATTACTGTGACTTCATTGACAACATCGGCCAGCAGTATACCGACGGGGCGGACGCCGCCATAGCGGACGGCGTACTGATTGATTTGGCCCCCTATCTGGAGGAAAACGCCCCGGACTTCTGGGCCCTGCTCCAGGGGGACGACGACACCCGGCGCTTTGCCACCACCGATGCCGGGGCAATCCCTTTCTTTTTGTCCATTACACAGGACGCGGACGCCCTGCTGGACAACGGCATGCTGATTCGCCAGGACTGGCTGGACAGCTTGGGCCTGGAATCCCCGGAGACCTTTGACGAGCTCCACGATGTCCTGACCGCCTTCCAGACGGAGATGGGCGCCACGGCGGCCCTTTGGCTGGGCTCTGACGGGATGACCCTCTCAGAGTATTACGGCGCCTCGGTGGCCTATGAGCGGATGGCCCCCAAATACCCCTTCTATGTCCAGGACGGCGTGGTATACTGCGGCTATCTGGAGGACAGCTACCGGGGCTATCTGGAGACCATGGCCCAGTGGTATGCCGAGGGGCTGATTTGGCAGGACTTCATGACCGACGGCATGGCCTTCGGCATCACCTCCTCCAATGGCCTGACGGAGTTTACCAACGGCAACATGGGCGTGGCCTATGGGGAGCTGACGGACATCCGGGACGTGCCGGAGATGGCCAGCGACGGGATGGTCCTCTCCGCCATGCGCGACCCCAGCGTGGAGCCGGGGGATGTCAACCACCGCTCCAGCGCCAGCTCGCCCCTGGGCTACAAATGGGGCATCTCCACCAGCTGCGGGGATGTGGAGCTGGCCTGCAAATATGCCAACTACTTCTATACAGAGGCGGGTTCCCTGCTGGCCACCTACGGCGTGGAAGGCGAGGCCTATACCCTGGTGGACGGGGAGCCGGTTTTTACAGAGCTGGTTACCAACAACCCTGACGGCCTCAGCTCCATGGTCATCGCAGCGCTGTACATGGGCACTGAGAACATCGGCCTCTTTGACGGCAACTATAAGCTCCAGCTTTACTCCGAGGATTTAGTCGCGCAGGCCCAAGTCTGGAAGGACAGCCGGGTAGGGGACGAAGTCTATCCCAAGGGGCCCAGCTTCACCGTGGACGAGGCTGCGGAAATCAGCAGCGTCTTTGGGGATTTGACCACCATGGTTTCGGAGACCAGCGTTCAGTTTATCACCGGGGAGCGGGATATTGCCACGGAGTATGACAGCTTCATCGAGTCCATTGTCGCCCTGGGGGCGGAGAACATTACTGCCGTGTTCCAGGCGGCCTATGACCGCTATATGAGCCGGTAAAACATATATGCGCCGCCCGGCAGCCCGGGCGGCGCGAAAAAAGGAGAACGGCCTATGTTTACCCACATATCCATGTTTCAATTGAAGGCAGAGGACAAGGGCGCGGCGGCGGAGCTGGTGGAATTCCTGCGCGCACTGCCGGCCCAGGTGCCCGGGGTGGTGCGCAACGACGCCTATGCCGCGGCGGCCATGCCCGGCCCGCCTGTGCCGCCCCCGCCGGGGGCGGGGCCCAAAGACGGCGGCCCGGCCTTTTTTGACGTCATCCAGCGCATCAGCTTTGCCACGGCGTCAGACTGCGCGGCCTACCCCGCCTCCCCGGGGCACAGCGCGCTGATTGCCCGCTTTGACGAAAAGATTGCAGCGGTGGCCGCCATCGACTACGAGGAGCCGGAGGCGTAAAAAGAAACGA
>CAZRNK010000007.1:11594-15587 GCA_964601435.1 uncultured Oscillospiraceae bacterium
CATATCCGCCGGGCTATGGGGCCATAACAAAATTTCATGCGTCCCGCCGGGGAAGGGCCTTGCATTTCAACCGGCGGTATGCTACAATAAATTCGTATACGAAATATGCACCAAACGGAGGGAAGAAATCTATGAAACCCAACCCGAAATACCCCCATTTGCTACAGCCCCTGAAGGTGGGCCGCGTCACCTTCAAACACCGGATTATGTCCAGCCCCACCTCCCAGGCCCAGCTCTCGGAGGAGGGCTATCTCACGGCGGAGAATATCGCCTATTACCGGATGCGCGCCCTGGGCGGCGCCAGCCTGGTCACCATCGGCGACTGCATTGTGGACCTGGCCACAGGCCGGAGCCACCCCATGCAGGTGGCGGTGGACGACGAGGGGAGCGTGGCCTCCCTCACCATGTGCGCCGACGCCATCCACGCCGGCGGCGCCCTGGCGGCGGTACAGATTGACCACGGCGGGGAGCTGTGCGAGCCCGGCTTCCTGGCCGAGGGCGAGGAGCCCATGGGCCCCAGCGACTTCGTGGACGAGTATGGCGACCATATCCGGGCCATGACCGTGGCGGACATGGAGCGCATTGCCGACTGTTATGCCGAGGCGGCGGACCGGGTCAAGCGCTGCGGCTTTGACATGGTACAAATCCACTGCGGCCACGGCTGGCTCCTCCACCAGTTCATTTCCCCCCTCTCCAACAAGCGGACGGACGAGTTCGGCGGCTCCTTTGAAAACCGGATGCGCTTCCCGCTGATGGTCATCGACCGGGTGCGGAAAGCGGTGGGGGCGGCCTTCCCCATTGAGGCGCGCATCAGCGCCTCCGAGCTGCTGCCCGAGGGTTATGATATTGAAACCGGCGTGGAGATTGCCAAGGCCCTGGACGGGAAGGTGGACATGATTCATGTCTCCGCCGGCACCCAGAAGGTGCCCTACTCCGCCGTCCTGATGCACCCCCCGATTTTCTCCCCCGACGCCCCCTTCGCCCAGTATGCCAAGGCCATCAAGGCAGCGGTAAAGACCCCGGTGGTCCTGGTGGGCGCGGTCCACGATGTGGACTTGATGGAGCGCATGGTAGCAGAGGGCTACTGCGACGCCGTGGCCCTGGGCCGCGGCCTGGTGGCCGACCCCTACCTGCCCAACAAGGTCGTCCGGGGCCAGGAGGCGCTGATTACGCCCTGCCTGCGCTGTCTGGACTGCGAGGGCAGCCTGAAGGATACCCGCACGCTGCGCTGCGCTGTGAACCCCTTTGCCGGCCGGGAACTGATGGAGATGAACCTGAAGCCCGCCGCGGAAAAGCGGCGCGTCCTGGTGGCCGGCGGCGGACCGGGCGGCGCCATGGCCGCCATTACCGCGGCGGCGCGGGGCCACGAGGTAATCCTCTGCGAGAAGAAGGACCACCTGGGCGGCGCGCTGGAGTTTGCCGACAGCGTGGACTTTAAAGTCCGGCTGAAAAAGCTCCGGGAGAGCCAGGAGCGGAAGCTGCACTACTACGGGGTGGATGTGCGCCTGAGCACCCCCGTTACGCCGGAGCTGGTGGCGGAAATTGACCCGGATGTATTTATCATCGCCATTGGGGCCAAGCCCCTGGTCCTGCCCATTCCGGGGATGGACGCCGATACCGTCACTTTTGGCGCGGACTACAGCGCCATGCAGCGTCTGGAGGGGAACAAAATCGTAATCGCCGGCGGCGGCCTGATTGGCTGCGAGACGGCCCTGCACCTGGCCCACGACGGCAAGGAGGTCACCCTCGTGGAGATGCTCCCCGAGGTGGCCAAGGACTGCAACTTCATGCACCGGATGGCCCTGCTGCCGGAGCTGGAGAAATGTGTGGACATCCGCTGCGGCCTGCGGGTGACGAAGTTTGAGAAAAACTGCGTCTACGCCGTGGACGCCCAGGGCGAGGAAGTGGCCTTCCCCTGCGACGCGGTGGTGGCGGCCATGGGCCTGAGCCCCCGGAGCGACGAGGTGGATGCCCTCCGGGGCCTGGTGGCAGAGACGGTTGTCATCGGCGACTGCGCCAAGTCCGGCCGGATTCTCCACGCCACCCGCGCCGGCTGGGAGGCGGCAGTCAACCTGGCGTAATTTTATGTCCGGCGGCGGAAATTCGTAGACAAAGCCTGAAAAACAAGCTATAATAAGGTATAGTGGATGTCAATATCCACTATACCTTATCTTTATACATACCCGGTTTATTCCCGGGAGGACCCGCGCCCTCCCGGCCATACATGAAGGAGCATCTATGTACGACCCTGAATACTATACTGTCGGGGAGCTGGCCAAAACCTATAACATCCCCGTGTCTACCCTCCGGTTTTATGACAAGCAGGGGATTTTTGTGCCGGAATACCGGAACCCGGAGAACGGCTACCGCTACTATTCCTCCGACCAGCTCCTGCGCCTGGATTTGATTCTGTTCCTACGGGAGCTGGGGGTTTCCACCAAACAGATTCCCAAATTCCTGGAGCAGGCCACCAGCCGGGAGGCCCTGCGCTCCGCCCTGGCCCGCCACCGGGAGGAAATCTGCGGGCGCATTGCTGACCTTCAGGGGATTGTAGACAAGCTGGATGATTTGGAGAACACCTTTGAAACCTTCGATTTTTCTGCGGGCGATTTGGAAATCAAGGAGCTGCCGGCGCGCTATATCCACTGCAACCCGGCCAAAAATCTGCCCACAGACGGCCCCGGGCGCCGCTTCCGTTTCCGGGCCAATACCGGGAGCGGCTCCATGGTGTGCAAAGCTTCCCCCGCCATGGTCTCCATGGGGACCATCAGCTCCCTTTCCGATTTCCGGCACAGCGGGGTGCTCCTGTGTCACACCATCTTTCAGGAATATGTTTTGGAAAACCCGCCTGTCTCCTCCCTGCGGGAGACCCGGGTGTTCCCGGCGGGGCGCTATCTCACCATCCGGTTTTTCAATGCCCAGGGAGAGCGGCTGCGCGCCTGCCGCGCCCTGCTCCACTACATTGACCAGGAGGGGCTGGAGACAGACGACACCTTGATTGAGTCCGTAGTGGGCACCCACATGCCCCCGGTGACGGAGGAAGAAGAGCTCTGGGAATTTCAGGTACATTTGAAAGAGTAAGCCTAAGATATGTGTAAAATCGGAACATTCTTTTCATGCTTTCGTAATAATCGCCAAAATATTTGTGAACATTTTGGCGATTCTGTTTCTTGACCTTAAACATGCTTCATAGGATAAAATATTACACATCAAACTATAAGGAGGCGGTTCAATGACCCAGGAGCAGCTGGAAGCCTTGCAGCGGGACGTGGAAAAGCTGAAAGCCGTACATGAAATCCAAAATCTGATGGGACGCATGACCTATCTGTACGAGGCAGGGCTCTATGAGGAGCAGCTTGCCCTCTTTGCCCAGAAGACCCCCGGCGTCACCTGCGAAGTGGCCCAGTTCGGCCAGCGCCAGGGCCTGGAAGGGGCCCGGGAACTGATTGTGGACTTTTGGGTGAACCAGTACGCCCGCCATGCCCAGGAGATGCGCAAGCTCTACCCCGAAGATGCCAACGAGACGGGGCGCAACGGCGTCATGGATTTGCAGGCGCTCTCTTCCCCGGTTATTGAGGTGGCCGACGATTTGCAGACAGCCAAGGGGATGTGGTATGCCCCCACTGTGGCCACAGAGTGCCACCCCGGAGAGGATATGCCCACCGGCCACCATGTGTGGTTGAAGTTCGCCGTGGATTTCGTCCGGGAGGACGGCCAGTGGCGCATCTGGCACTATCACAACTGCCCCCACTTCAACACGGCCTTCAACAAGAGCTGGGTGGAGTCCTCCCTGGCCATGGAAAAAATGTTCAGCGAAATGCCGCCGGAGGCCCTGGCCGCCATGGCCCCCAAGGGGCCGGTTACCGCCTATCACGCCTACAGCGTACATAAGCCGCCGGCCTTTGACCCGCCGCCGCCGGAGCCCTATACCACCTTCAGCGAGACTTTCTCCTACTGAGAAAGCCGTCCTGAAACCAGATGCAAGGCCCGCGG
>CAZRNK010000007.1:15687-18917 GCA_964601435.1 uncultured Oscillospiraceae bacterium
CCACCGAGGCCCCGGCTACGGAGGCGCCAGCGGCGACCGAAGACCAGGAAGCCACCGAGGCTCCGGAGGGTGAGTCCACAGAGGAACCCGCAGCCAGTACCATCACCTATCCCCTGGCCGACCCCGCAGACAATGTGGAGTTTGACGTGTTCATAGCCATGTCTGGCTTCCTACCCATGGTAATGAATGACCAAGGCTTCAACGGCATGCGGGGTGTGCAGCTTATGGAGGAGGCCACCGGCGTCCACTTAAACTTCACCGCCATCGACCAGGATTCCTACACGGAGCAGCTCAACATCATGTTTGTCAGCCAAGAGTATGCCGATTTTATCGGTGTGCCGGATCTGGCGTATCCTGGCGGCATCGACGCCCTGGTGGAGGACGAAATCTGCATCGATTTGGCCCCCTATCTGGAGACCTGCCTGCCCGACTTCAAGGCCAATGGCTATGATGCCTATGAAACCTATGCCAAGGAGATTACCTCCGACACCGGCAAGATTGTCACCATCGCCACCCTGGAGCACCAGGCAACCATGGGCAGCGTTATCCGTCAGGACTGGCTGGATGCTGTCGGCCTAGGCATCCCCGATACCTTTGACGACCTCTATAATGTCCTTACCGCCTTCAAGACCGAGCTCAATGTCAAATACCCCATACTGCTCACCCAAGCCTGGATGTACTCCAACAATGAGTTCGTGGGCGGCTATGATACCGCCGGCGGCCCGGCTCCCAATGCCGGCGACATCCAGTATCACGTGGAGGACGGCCAAGTCATGGCCTCCCTGATCAGCGACAATTTCCGCGCCTACCTGGAGATGCTCAACCAGTGGTGGACAGAGGGCCTCATCGGTGACGTCTCCCTGAACATTATGAACCCACAGCAGTTCGAGGAGTACATCTATGCCAACGAGGTGGGCTTCTGGGTTGGCCAGTCCGACACCATCTCCGAGAGCACCAAGGAGTCCGCCGGCGGAGACTTCAACGCCATCCCCATCGAGGAGATTACTGTAGAGCCGGGCGCCACCTTCAAGCTCTACTCCAACCAGCCCCGCCGGAGCACCTCTGGCGGCTGGGCCATCTCTACCCAGTGCGAGGACCCCGAGATGGCCATGAAGCTCATCAACTGGATGTGGACGGAAGAAGGCAACATCGTCTGCAACTATGGTGAAGAGGGCGTTACCTTCAACTATGACGAGGACGGTAACGTTGTTTTCACCGATTTGGTGGTCAACAATCCTAACGGCATGAATGCCTTGTTCAATTCCTGCCAAGAGATTATCTTCTTTGACTTCCCCTTCAACTTCGGCCAGACCCGGAAGAACGCCACATTGAGCAACCAGGCGGAGATTGACTCCCAGACTGTGTGGCGCTCCAACCGGAGCGACGAGATGCGCTATTTCGGCGACCTCACGGTTGAGGAGAGCGACATCTACTCCTCCCTGGCAGGCGACATCTCCACCTATGGATTGGAGACCATCAGCAAGTTTGTCACTGGCGACATGCCCTTCAGCGAGTGGGACAACTATGTGGCGCAGTTGGAGGAACTGGGACTGAGCGAAATGGTGGCATTGAAGCAGGCGGCCTATGACCGCTTCCTGGCCCGCTGACACAGCGCAGAAAAAGGGCACATCCATCGGCGCAGCCCTTAGGAGACAGTGACGGCAGCATAGTCGTCCAATCATACCAGTGCCTGTAATCGTTCAATCAGGTAGTTGAAAAGAAAAATGCTGGATTTGGTCTTTATGACGAAGTCCAGCATTTTTCCATTGTGCGCCGGGGATTTGAGCCGCCCCCTGCCTGCTTGACAAGGAGCAGTTTTTTCGTCCCGCAGTGAAAAACGAGTTGAGATTGGCCGTAATCTCAACTCGTTTCTTTATCAAAGTCTATTTTGTGTTCCCCATTCGCACATACTATCCAAAATTGGAATGAGGGATTTTCCCCGCTCTGTCAGGCTATACTCTACTTTGGGAGGGATTTGCGGATATTCCTCCCGATGGACAAGCCCATCCGCCTCTAATTCCTTCAAGGTGGTGCTCAGCGTTTTATAGGAAATGGTTTTGATGTACTTTTTCAATTCGTTGAAGCGCACAACCTGAAATCCCATAAGGGCGTACAGAATAAACATCTTGTATTTGCCTTGAATCAGCGACATGGTGTAGTTGAATCCGGTTTCCTCTAAATTGGCGTCTTTGATACACTCTATACTCATTTTACGCTCTCCTAAAAGTTAGTATATTGTTTCAGTGTTAGTATCGCACTTGAATGTGCGTACTTGTTTTTCTTTTCATTCTTGTTATAATTATAATATCAAAAGTGAATAAAGTCAATCCGGCTCACACAGAAAGGAGTTATTACTATGTCAAAGAATTTGGGCGTGAAACCCTACTTGTTCCCTATGCCGACTTATATGATTGGCACCTATAACGAGGACGACACCGTTGATGTGATGATGATGGCCTGGGGCGGAATTTGCGCGGAAGATATGGTCGCGCTGAATCTGGAGGCCGAGCACAAGACGGTGGCAAACTTGGAGACGAGAAAAGCCTTTACCCTTGCTGTCCCCGGAACAGATACGCTGCGGGAATCGGATTTTTTCGGAATTGCCAGTTCCAACAAGATGGCGGACAAATTTGCGCGTAGCGGCCTCCACGCTGTGAAAAGTGAGCGAGTAGATGCGCCGGTCATTACAGAATATCCGCTCACATTGGAGTGTGAGGTTGTGGAAATGCAATCCCAGCCCTATGGCCTGCGGGCGCTGGGAAAGATTGTAAATGTCATTGCCGACGATAAAGTTTTGGACGACGCCGGAAAAATCGACGCCGGGAAACTCCATGCTTTTGCCTTTGACCAAATGCAGAATGGGTATTATGCCATTGGCGAGAAGGTCGGCCAGGCATGGCACAGCGGCGCAGACCTGATGCACAAGTAAAAGAAAGCCGACAAGCCTGTGGCTTGGAAAATTTACTCTACCGCACAAAGAAAGGAATTGATTGCAATAATGGAAAAAATCACACTGCCAAAGGCGTCCCAGTTGACCTCTCCCAACCCGGTTACGGTGGTCTGCACCCAAAAGCCGGACGGTTCCACCAACCTTGCTACGGTGTCCTGGTGGACTTATCTCTCCTACAATCCGAATATGATCGCCTACGCTATGGCTAAGACTTCTTACAGCGGTGAGATGGTGCGGAACAACAAGAAAGTCATTCTGACTGTCCCCGGCGCAGAAATTG
>CAZRNK010000008.1:0-8817 GCA_964601435.1 uncultured Oscillospiraceae bacterium
TGCGGCGTTTCTTTTGGTTACTTTTCTTTCGCTGATGAAAGAAAAGTAACAGTACCCCATCCCCGCCCGTGGGCGGCATTTCTTTGGGCTCCACCCGTTTCTTTTGCTGCTAAAAGAAATGGGTGGAAATTCTCTTTTGGTTCCTTTTCTTGCAGGAGCAAGAAAAGGAACGCTCTCGTCCCCTCGCAAGGGGAAAACTTTCTTTTGGATACTTTTCTTTCACTGGAGAAAGAAAAGTGTGAAATCAGACTGCTGGGTGCAGTTTCTTTTTGCCCTTTGCCCGGCGGCGCCGTTTTTTGACATTCAGCCTCCCGCTGGCCTGGAGAAATGCCACTGTATCTGCCATTGTCTCCGCAAATGGACGAGGGGCATAGCCCAGCTCCCGGGACGCTTTCTCGTGGGTAAAATTCCCGTTTTCCCGGAGCGTATACAGAGAATAGCTGCTGAACAGAGGCGGCTGATGCCGCAGCTTGTAGAGCACCGAGCAGAAGGGCACCGCCGCCTTGGCCACCCACAGCGGGAGAAAAACCTTTGTTTTGGGCCGCCCTGTCACCTCGTGGAGCGTATTCAGGAAGGATTCCACCGTATGGTACTCCCCGGTGAGCAGATAGGTCTCCCCTGCCTTGCCCCGCTCTGCCGCAGCCAGAATGCCTGTCGCCACATCCCGGACGTCCACAAAGTCAAAACCGCCCCGAACTCCCGCCGGCAGGCGGCCCAGGCAGTAATCAATAACCAACTGGGTCAGGTGCCCCTTCCCATAATCATATGGGCCGCACAGGCCGCTGGGAAACACCACTACTGCATCCAGGCCCGCCCGGGCCGCCTCCAAGACATAGCGAGTCGCAGTGGCCTTTGTCTTGGCATAGGGGCCGGTGACTGTATCCGGGTCAAATGCTTTCGGCTCTGCCATCTGCTGGCCATGGGGCGCGGGGGTAATGGCGTGGACCGAGCTCACATAGACAAGGCGTGCCACGCCCGCCTCCCGGCACAAATCCACCACGTTCTTTGTCCCCTCCACATTGACATCCCACATGTGCTGGCTGAACCGGGAGGCGGTACTGACAACGCCGGCGCAGTGAATCACCACAGCCCCCGCCCGGAAGAAAGGCCGCAGCCCCTCCCGGTCCAGCAGGTCGGCTGTAAAAACTTCAATTCCCTCGGGCATGCGCGCCGCGCCGGCGTCCCCCGGAGCCACCAAAACAGAAATATTTGACTCGCCCCTGTCCAAAAGCTGCCGGAGCACACATCCGCCCAGATGGCCTGTCACGCCTGTTATCAGATACCGTTTTTCCATTGCTTCCCTCCAATTCCCGTACAGAGTGTTGCTTATTTCTTCTGTCTTTAGTATAATCAAAGAACAGCAGCCAGCACAAGAAGCAAATTTCCTGAATCTGTCCAATATCCGACAGAGGCAGGCGCCACTGTCGGATATCTTGTTACCATTTTGTAAATTTTTCTGGAGGGGTATCCTATGCGCAACGCACGAATGGATAGGCGGGTGCAGTACACCAGGATGCGGCTTAAAGAGAGCCTGCTGAATCTGATGTGCCAAGCACCCATTGATAAAATTACAGTTAAGGATATCTGCCAGGGCGCGGACATCAATCGGGGTACTTTTTACGCCCACTACGCCTCGCCCCAGGCCCTCCTGGAGCAAATCGAAGAGGAGCTGCTGGAGCGAATCATGTCCTCCCTCCAGCGCACGCCGCAGTACAGCGGTCTGTATGCCTCCCTGGTTCTGATTACGAAAGCCATTCAGGACAACCGGGAATTATGCCAAATTCTCCTGGGGGACTACGGAGACAAGGCCTTCCTCCAGCGCATCATTCAGATTGTCCATGATGACTGCCTGGACATTTGGCGCCGGGAGCACCCGAAGATTGACGCAGTCTCCATGGAATACCTCTACACGTTCTTTGCCAACGGCAGCCTGGCTGCCATCCGGTACTGGCTCCAGCGGGATTTGGCAGAGCCAGCAGAGGATATCGCCACCTTTATTCAGCTCCTCAGTGTCCATGCCCTCCAGGCGCTGGAGGACGCCGGCGCAGTCGAATAAATACCCGGGAAGGAGCATCCATGATGGATGAGCAAAAGCAGACGATTGTCAAAAAAACAATTAAAACCGGCATCTCTTTCGGCAGCGCCCTAGCCATGGTCATCAGCTTCACCACCTGGCATTCGGTGGGGTGGGCCATCGTCCACGGGCTGCTCAGCTGGCTCTATGTCCTTTATTACGTCATCCGCTATTGATACGAAAAGGGCTGGATACTTTTATCCAGCCTTTAAAAAAGCATTCCCCGGCTTATGCACCAGCAAAAGCCGGGGAATTTCTTTTCTCACTACACACCTTCTGTGGCTGCAGGCACCGATTCCGGCTCCGCCGCGGGAAGCATCCCCTTCAGACGCAGATAATATCTGTCCACCCAAGCAGCATACAAAAGCCCGCCGATTACATACGCCGCCGCTGTCAGGGCAAAGCCGGCAGAGAGGCCGATACTCTCCTGGAGCAGGCCCATAACAAAAGAGCCAATTCCAATGCCGATGTCGTAGGAGAGCAGATAAGTAGCATTGGCTGCACCCCGCTTGGGCGCGGGGGTCGTGGAGGTGACAAAGGTCTGGAACAGGGGCTGCAAAACGCCATATCCCAGCCCCAGCAGGAATCCCGCCAGGAGGAAATGGATCGCTGAAGACATGAAAAAGTAGCTCCCCATGGTACAAAGCAAAACTACCAGACTTACCAGCACCAGAACTGCATGCCGCCCGGCATCAATCATTTTCTGGGTAGAGAATTTGGAGAGCAGCATGCCTGCTACCAGAAAGACATAAAAATACGGGGTTGCCGCGGAGAAGCCTTTCTCCTGTGCAAAAATAGAGGAATAGGCAATCACCGCTTGGCCATAAAAGGCAGTGCCGGCTTATAAAAAGCCTCGGCCAAAACAAATTTTTTCCGGGGTGTCTTCGGATACTGGATTGCACACAGCGCTACGCACACCAGCGCGACAACAGCCATTCCAAACAGCACAGCAAAGGATGCCTTACTCCCAAGGTAGTTCTGCACCTGAATGCCAATAAAGGGCCCCGCTGCCATTCCCAGAGAGATGGTCAGAGCGAAGCGGTTTACCCCCGGCCCCACCTGTGTCCGGGGCAGCACATCACCCGCCAGGGTCATGGTCGCCGAGCCGCACACAGAATACACCACGCCCATATACAGGCGAATGGCAATCAGCAGTCCATAACTGGGAAATGCAATAAATCCCAGGAAGGACAGGCAGAACAGGGCCAGAAACAGCATGTAAACCCGGTAGCGGTTAAAGTTATCCAGGATATATCCGGCAACCGGCCGGAACAGTACGGTGGCCACGGACATGGATGTCAGTACAACGCCAATTTTGGAGCCGGTAATTCCATTTTCCTGGCAGTAGATTGGCAATATGGGCACCGATGCATAAAACGTCGCCATCATCAGCAGATTGGTAATAAACAGCAGCACAAATTTTCTGTTCCAGATTTTTTCCATATAAATTTTCAGGCTGCCGCGCCGCCGGGCAGTCCACGCCTCCTTATTTCAATATCACAACTGAAAAATATAGCAGTTTTTCAGTGGATTGTGAATTGAAAATATGTTATAATTCATAACATATTGTTATGAAAAAGAGGAATTAAAATGACCATTGACAATTTGAAATGTTTCATCCTGGTGGCAGAAAACCTGAGCTTTGCCCGTACAGCGGAAGCGCTCTACATCTCTCAGCCCGCCGTCACCAAACAAATCAATGTGCTGGAGCAGGAGCTGGGCGTTTCCCTTTTTCTCCGCACCACCCGCCACGTGGAGCTGACGCCAGCCGGCATGTCCTTTTATAAGGATGCAAAAGACATTGTCCAGAAGGCGCAGATGGCCGTCAGCCGCCTGCAGAGCCAGAATTTCCAGGCCGATTCCCTGTTTATCGGACTGGGCAACCCGATTGCCCTTTTCTTCCTGACGCCGTTTCTGCAGAAATTTCATGCATCTCATCCGGACATCCGTCCCAGCATTGAGCTCCCCGGGTACAAGATGGTGCGCACACTTTTTCTGGAAAAGAAGCTGGACATCCTTTTTTACTACAAGGCCAACCTGCCCAGGCAGGCAGACGTCAGCTTCCTGGAATTAAAAAAAGACAGCCTGCGCTGCCTCATGGCCGCAGACCATCCCCTGGCCGGGCGGGAAAGCCTACGTATTCAAGACCTGAAAGACGTGCCCATTATTGCCTGCAGCGTATTAAACGCCCCCCTCGCTACTGCCTCCTTTCAGGAAAAAATCCTGGAGCGGCACGCCCCGGACAAGGTGGTATACTGCGACACCATTGAGGCGGCGCACTGCCTGGCCGCTGCCGGTATGGGCGTCTCCATTCTCCCGGAGCTCCTGACGCTCCGCACCCCGGGGTTTTCCGCAGTCCCCTTCCAGGACGACACGCAGCTTTCCTTCGGCGCCTTTTACCACAAACGAAGCAAAAATACAGCGCTGCACAAATTCCTTCAGCATCTCAATGTCTGAACCACCCGGATAAAAACAGCCGCGGCGTGGCATATCTAAAGAATCTGCACAAGACTGCCCAGCCAGCCCGCGCGGGGCCGGCGCAGGTTCAAAAATTTCACCACTGGATAAAAAAACTGCCGGAGCAGGCATAAACCTGCTCCGACTCTCTTGGAGGCGCCACCCGGATTTGAACCGGGGAATCGCGGATTTGCAGTCCGCTGCCTTACCACTTGGCTATGGCGCCATTTCCTTATGGAAAAACTGGAGCGGGCGACGAGACTCGAACTCGCTACCTCCACCTTGGCAAGGTGGCGCTCTACCGGATGAGCTACGCCCGCATATCTCCTGGTTTGGATAAAGAACTTCATCCAAACCAGGCTGGTGCCTCCGGTCGGAATCGAACCAACGACACGCGGATTTTCAGTCCGCTGCTCTACCGACTGAGCTACAGAGGCATTTTTCTGTCCGAAAACAGAACCGGAAAAATCTGGTGGGAACAACTGGACTCGAACCAGTGACCCCTTGCTTGTAAGGCAAGTGCTCTAACCAGCTGAGCTATGCTCCCAATTTTTTCGCGGCTTTGTTATTATACTAAACAGTGGAAATATTGTCAAGATGATTTTTACTTTTTTCTAATTTTCTTCTTCGGGCGTCTGTTCCTGGGCCGCCGACAGTTCCCCCGGTGAAAAGGTATAAACCGCGTCACAGAACTGGCAGCGGACCTCAATGTCCTCCCCTGCCGCCTGGATTTCCGCCAAGTCCTCCGGGGAAATGCTGGTGACAGCCCGGAGTACCCGCTCCCGGGAACAGCTGCAGCGATAGACAGCCGTCTGCCGCTCCAGAATCCGCGGCTGCAGCCCCGCCAGGATGGCAGAAACCAGTGCCTCGGCATTGCCGTCTGCCTCTTCCAGCACCTGCGTCACCGGCCCCATGGCGGCAATATTGGCCTCCACAGCGTCAATCAGGTTCTCCGGCGCACCGGGGAGCAGCTGGACAATAAAGCCGCCGGCGCAGCGGATGCTCTGGTCTGTGTCCACCAGCACCCCAAGACCGCAGGCGGAACCCACCTGGTCGCTCTCCACCAGGAAGGCGCTGAAGTCCTCCCCCAGCTCCCCGCTCCGGAGCTGGGTGCTGCCCACATAGGGCTCCCCGAAGCCCAGGTCCCGGGTGACGGAGAGCATGCCGTCGCGCCCTACGGCTGTGCCCACGTCCAGCTTCCCATCCGCTCTCTTGGGCAGCTGGATTTGCGGGTGCTGGACATAGCCCCGGACATTCCCGCCGCTGTCGGCCACTGCCAGAATGCTGCCCAGCGGGCCGCCGCCGTTGATGCGGACCGTGACGCTGGCGTCGTCCTCCTTCTGCATGGCGCCCAGCATGGCGGTGGCGCACAGCGTCCGCCCCAGGGCCGCCGCGGCCACCGGGGAGGCATCGTGGATTTCCCTGGCGCGCTCAACAATGTCCCGGGCCGATATGGCCATCAGCTTGACAAAATCATCTCCGGAAACTGCCCGCAGAATTTCTCCCATTTCTCTCACCTATCCTCTGGCCCCATGGGATGGGGCGTATTCTCTGCTATCAGAAAGATTCGGCCCTCTCCGCTCTGAGGGCCGCGAGTATCCACCTCAATATTGACAAAGCCCGCCTGCTTTAACAGCGCCCGGAGATTTTCCGGCGTGTGCGCATACTCCACATGCTCCTCCGCCTCCCGGCGCCAGAGCGCCCCTTCCCGGATAAAAAGGTCCATGCCATAGAACAGGCTCCCTACCTCCGCGTCATATTCTCCACGCCAGAGGCAGAAAACATCCTCCGTCTCATCCACAAAGACCTGCCCGTCCCGGGCCCGGAGGCGCTCCGGCGCCTGGATGTCAAAGAGGAACAGCCCGTCCGGCTCCAGAAACAGGTGCAGCCGCCGCAGCAGCTCCGGCAGGTCCTCCGGCGGCAGGTAATTCATGGCATCCAGGGAGCACACAGCGGCATCCACCGTCCCGTACAGGTCCAGCTCCGTCAAATCCTGGCACAGCAGCAGGGGCGGCTCCCCCGCCGCGCCCTCCGCTTTTTCCCGAAGGACGGAGAGCATCTCGCTGGAGGCGTCCACCCCGATCATCTCGTACCCCCGCTCCGCTAAAAGCAGGGTCAGCGTCCCCGTCCCGCAGGCCAAATCCAGGACTGTATATACCGGCCTTCCCCGCCGGGCAAAGGCCGCCTCATACCAGTCTGCAAAGTCGCTGTAGGGCACATCCGCTGTCAAGTCGTCATACCACTGGGCCAGGGGGCCATAGGCACTCACGCCTGCGCCTCCTGCTCTCGCGCTTCCTCCTGCTGTTCCAGGCGGGAAAAGACAATTTCATAGCCGTCCTGCCCGTATTGCAGGCTCCGGTTCACCCGGCTGATGGTGGCGCTGGAGGCGCCGGTGCGCTCCAGGATTTCGTTGTAAATCATCCCCTGGCGGAGCAGGGCCGCCACCTGATAGCGCTGCTCCATGGCCTGGAGCTCCGTAACCGTACATAAATCGTCAAAAAACATCATGCACTCCTCGACGGTTTTCAAGGTCAGGATGGCCTTATACATATCCTCATTTCTGGGCTTCTTGTTCTGTTTATTCATAAAAACACCTCCCGGCATACAATACAAGCTCACGCTTCTTATTTTATAGTACTAAAGCGTGAAAGTAAAGAAAAATTTTTGCCTTGCTTTTACGCCTTTTTTCCCATATAATAGGTATGCATTTCATGACACATCTTAGGTGCGGGGCGGATAAGGCAAACCCTTTCCGGTTGCGAATCCCGGCCCGCGGAGGTAACACGATGGTCAAAGCAATTGTCGGCGCCAACTGGGGCGACGAGGGAAAGGGCAAAATTACGGATATGCTGGCCGAGCACAGCGATGTGGTCATCCGCTTCCAGGGCGGAGCCAACGCCGGCCACACCATCATCAATGGCTACGGCCGCTTCGCCCTCCACATTCTCCCCTCCGGCACCTTTTACCCCCACATCACCAATATCATCGGCAATGGCGTTGCCCTGGACATTGGGAAGCTCATCCAGGAGCTGGAGGATTTGACGCGCCAGGGCGTGCCCATGCCCAGGCTGCTGATTTCCGACAGGGCCCAGCTGCTGCTGCCCTATCACAGCCTGCAGGACGCCTATGAGGAGGAGCGCCTGGGCGGCAAGGCCTTTGGCTCTACCAAAAGCGGCATTGCCCCCTTCTACTCTGACAAATATGCCAAAACCGGCATTCAGGTCTGCGACCTCTATGACGACCAGCGGCTCCTCGAGCGGCTCACTGCTGCTGTAACATTGAAAAATGTCCTCTTTGAGCATCTCTACCACAAGCCCCCCATTGACGCGGAGGCCCTGTACGCCTCTCTGCTGGAGGCCCGGGAGCAAATCCGCCCCTATGTAGGGGATGCGGTCAGCTTTGTCCAGGAGGCCCTGGCGTCCGGCAAGACCATCCTTTTGGAAGGGCAGCTGGGGGCCATGAAGGACCCGGATTTGGGCATTTTCCCCATGACCACCTCCTCCCACACCCTGGCCGGCTTCGGCTGCGTAGGGGCCGCAGTTCCCCCCACTGCCATCGAGGAAATCATCTGCGTCACCAAGGCCTATTCCTCCAGCGTCGGCTCCAACGCCGAGCCCTTTGTCAGCGAGCTCACCGGCGAAGCCGGGGAGGAGCTCCGCCGCCGCGGCGGGGACAAGGGGGAATATGGCGCCACCACCGGCCGTCCCCGGCGGGTGGGCTGGTTTGACACGGTGGCCACCCGGTATGGCTGCGCCGTCCAGGGGGCGACCCATGTGGCCCTCACCTGTCTGGACGTCCTCAGCTATCTGGACGAGATTCCCGTATGCGTGGGCTATGAGATAGATGGAGAAGTGACAACCGTTTTCCCCACCACCGGCCGCCTCATGCGGGCCAAGCCCGTCTTTGAAACGCTGCCGGGCTGGAAGCGCGACATCCGGGGAGAGACCAATTTCGCCGCCCTACCGGAAAACGCCCGGAACTATGTGGCCTTCCTGGAGGAAAAAATCGGCGTGCCCATCCGCTATGTCTCCACCGGCCCTGCCCGGGAAAACATCGCCCTGCGCTGACACCGCCATGGAAAAGATTTGGGAAGATTTAGTGGCCGCCGCCCGGGCGGTGCAGAACCCCCGGCAGCTCACGGCCTTTATAGAAGCCGGCGGTGTAGCGGCAGCGCTCCTCTCTGCCGGCGGGCATATCTATACCGGCGTCTGCATTGACACCGCCTGCTCCCTGGGCATGTGCGCCGAGCGCAGCGCCATCGCCGCCATGATTACCCACGGGGAGCA